>JAILIO010000064.1 GCA_024695225.1 Lachnospiraceae bacterium | reverse complement strand
CCCCTGTGGGATCGGGGGTACTGTCCGGATCCTCTGTCTCTGTCATTCCTGCTTCTGAGACTTCTGTTTCAGTCACTACTGTTTCGGGCACTCCTGTTTCAGAGACTTCTGTTTCGGTCACTTCTGTTTCGGGCACTTCCGTTTCGGCCACTCCTGTTTCGGGCACTCCTGTTTCGGGCGTTTCTGTTTCCTGTTCTTCCGGCATACATTCTTCAAGATTTATTTCCCGAGTGTCCCCGTACACACTGTCCATGGCTGAGGACACAGTATCACACTGTATCAGCAGCGCTGTAGACAAGATGAAAGCAAATAACCGCATAACATTTATTTTTTTTATACCCTGTTTTTTCATGTTCTGTTCCTCCACACAAAGCAGGCTCAAGACCATTTGTCAGATATCCCGGAACTTCTCCGGAAATGCTGTTCAGATTGGAAATTTCAGATCCGAATTTATTATACCAACGATCATCTTTTGAAAAAAGACTCTACAAGATTTTTGGTTGTGGCATAGGGGGGAATTTGATTATAATGAAGATCGGTTATCAGATCACAGAGTGAATATCCTTGTATCATGAAGGAGGAAAATAATGAAAAGATCTGACAAAAGGTTTCCGGCAATGCTCCTGATCGCAGCCATGTGCCTGTCCCAGAGCACAGGAGTTTTCGCAGGTGAGTTATCCGGATCCGCAAAAATATCCGCAGACTCCGGGGAGACTGTATACCACAGTGAAGCCCCTGTGGAGACAGCATCGGAAAAACCGGCGGCAGTTGGCATTTCAGAGACTCATACCTACAACGATACTTTGCCTCAGATGCTCTGATCATCTGAGGGGAGTTTCTGTGTAAAACCAAAACATCTGAAACCATAGGGGCAGGTAAACATATGGAAAACTTGACAAGACCGGATCTGGACAGTCTTAAAGAAAACAGAAAACTTCTTCTCAGGATAGACAGGGAGCTTTCAGCCATGACAGAAGGGCGGGAGTATCTCTTCAAGGCCGTGGAGGAAGCTGCCTCTTCTCTTCGTCTGTCCCTGGGGCGAAAGGAGCTTGCAAGCATCCCGGTGTCGGAGCTTGCCCTGTCAAAGGCGGGGATCCGGGTCTCTGCCCTTGAAAAGGCGGGGATCAGCGATCTCTCCCAGCTGGCCGGCCGTTCCCAGGACTCCCTGGAGTGCATAGAGGGGATAGGCGAAGTCCAGGCCAAAGCCATCAGGGAAACCCTGTACATATTTGAACAAAGGCTGAGTGAGACCGTGGCTCTCAGGATATCCGCAGAAGACAGGTTCCCTGAAAACGACGCCTTGATACTTGCGCTCTACAGATATATAAAGAGCGAACCCATATCAAATGACGGCAGGGACCTGTATGACCGTTATCACGGCGCCATACAGAGAGCCGATGAACTCACAAAGATCAAAAATCCCCTGCACTGGATCTTTTCCACCAGGAGTTCCAAAGAAGCCACCATAGAGGCTTCCGACATCTTCGCTTCGCTGCTTTTGGATCCCTTCCCCCAGAGGGCCATAAACCTTCTCTCCCAGTACAGCGCACTCTGTGAATGCTCTGTAGAGGAAGCCCTTTCTGACTTTGAAAAAAACAGCCCCGGCTACTATGTGCTTTTAGAGAGGCTGGGACAGGAAAACGCTTCCCTTTCAAACATTTACAGTGATATTTCAACCCCCCTGATCCGGGAGATCTCGGAGGAAAGACTGGACACCTCCCTTCTCAAGGTGACTCTGAGAAGCTATCAGGAGTTTGGAGTCAGGTTCATCCTCCATCAGAAAAAGGTTCTTTTGGGGGATGAGATGGGTCTTGGAAAGACAGTGATGGCCATAGCCGCCATGAGTTCTGTCGCGGCAGGGTCTGCAGGGCCATCTGCTCCGCAGGATCCCGGGATTTCCGGTTCCTCCGCGGGATCACCTGGGGCAGCGGCACACTTCCTGGTGGTCTGTCCCGCCAGCGTACTTGTAAACTGGTGCCGGGAGGTGGAGAAACACAGCGCCCTGAAAGCATTTCTCCTGCACGGGAAACACCGAAAAGGTCAGATGGAAGACTGGCTCAGAAAGGGCGGCGTTGCAGTCACCAATTACGAATCCGCAGATGAATTTGTGGAAGAACTTCCATCCCCGGTAAGCCCGGGACTTCTGGTGGTAGATGAAGCTCATTACATAAAAAATCCGGATGCAAAAAGAACCGTCTACATAAAAAAGATTATGGAAATGTCCTCCCGGATACTCCTTATGACAGGAACTCCCCTTGAAAACAGGGTGGAGGAAATGTGTTCCCTGGTGGGGACCCTCCGGCCGGACATTGTGCCGGAACTGGAAAAGTATGCCATACTGCGAAACACCGATGAATTTAAAAAGATCCTGGCCCCGGTTTATCTGCGCCGGGTCAGAAAAGATGTGCTGAAGGAGCTGCCGGATATCACGGAGAAATCCCAGTGGCTGGAGATGAGTTCCGAAGACACTGCATCCTACATAGAGGCTGTTGAAAGCAGAAACTTCATGGCCATGCGCCGGGTCTCCTGGCTGCAGGCGGATATGAAACATTCCTCAAAGGCTGTCCGTTTCATGGAATTATGCGACCAGGCAAGGGACGAAGACAGGAAGATCGTCGCATTCTCATTTTTCAGGGAAACCCTGGAAAAGGTATCATCGCTTCTGGGTGAGCGCTGCGCAGGAGTGATAGGAGGGAATATCCCCGCAGCCCAAAGGCAGGGAATAGTCGATGATTTTTCAAATTCTCCCGAGGGTTCTGTCCTGGCGTGCCAGATAGTCGCCGGCGGCACAGGTCTTAACATCCAGGCTGCAAGTGTTGTCATCTTCTGCGAGCCTCAGATAAAGCCATCCCTGGAGAAACAGGCGCTCTCCAGAGTCTACAGGATGGGTCAGGTCAGGTCAGTCCTTGTTTACCATCTGCTGTGCAGCGAGACCGTGGATGAATCCATGGAGGAAATGCTGTCGGAAAAGCAAAGGGAATTTGACGATTACGCTGATGAATCGGAAGCTGCCGAGGCTGCAGGAAACCTGAATGAAAACGAATGGATCCACAACATGATAGAACGGGAGCGGATGCGCTACCTCCCGGCTGTCATACCGCAATGATCATAAAGATGAAACACTGTACCTGTCAATTTCTATTTCAAAGGGAGGTAATCATGAAACGAGAAATAATAACTGTAACTCTTATAGGCGCTCTTATGCTCGGGGGCTGCGCAAACTCGGCGACCAATACGCCTGCCACAGAGACTGCGGGGGCTGCTGCCGGGGACTCTGCGGATGCAGGTACAGCTTCCTCTCAGGCAGAGGTTTCCGAACCCTCTTCACAGAAAGAGGATGCCGGGGCTGCTGCAGAAAACTCAGGAAGCAGCATTGCCACAACTTCTGACAGCAAACCTGCCACTGAAATCACAGCTGCAAAGAACAAAGAAATGTACGATATCCTGGACTTTGATGACACACATGAAAATGAAAACGCCGTAAAGGGTCTGATCGAGGCCCCGGAAGCCCTTGAGATCAAGAACAAGGACGGGGTTGTGGTGTGGAGCCAGAAAGCATACGAATTCCTGGACGAAGCAAATGCCTCTCCGGACTCCGCAAATCCCAGCCTCTGGCAGAATGCCATAAACAACCACGCATACGGGCTCTTTGAAGTGACTGAGGGCATATACCAGGTCCGGGGCTATGATATGGCAAACGTAACCTTCATAGAAGGCGACACGGGCTGGATCATCTTTGACACTGCCATGGGATCTGAAGTTGCGGAAGCCTCAAAAGCGCTGGTGGAAAAGAATCTGGGAGAACGTCCTGTGAAAGCAGTCCTTATTTCCCATCCCCACGCAGATCACTTCGGGGGAGTTCAGGCCTTTGTCACGGAGGACACCATCGCGGACAGTTCCCTCAGCATAGAAGACCAGATCAAGAGCGGAAAGATACCCGTGATCGTGCCGGAGGGATTCACAGAGCACGCGGTGGCTGAAAACCTCTACGCGGGAACCGCCATGAGCAGAAGGGCCAAATACCAGTACGGCGTACACCTGGACAAGGGTCCCACCGGTTCCCTGTCCATGGGCATAGGCATGGGTCAGTCCACCGGCACTCTCACCTTCATCGCCCCTTCCTACGAGATAAAGGAAACCGGCGAAAAGATGACCATAGACGGAGTTGAGATAGAATTTCAGATGACCCCCGGCACAGAGGCCCCTGCGGAAATGAACGCTTATTTCCCTCAGAAGAAGGCCCTGTGGCTGGCTGAGAACTGCACCACCACTCTCCACAATCTGTACACCCTGAGAGGCGCAGAAGTCAGGGACGGAAACGCCTGGGCGGAATACATAATGGAGGCGGTCTCCCTGTACGGGGACAAGACGGAAGTGTCCTTCCAGTCCCACAACTGGCCTCACTGGGGGCAGGATGAGATAAAGGACTATATGATAA
>JAILIO010000061.1 GCA_024695225.1 Lachnospiraceae bacterium | reverse complement strand
GAGGGAGTTCAGCCGGAAAACCTGGTAAAGGAGCTTGAAGGAGTGAAGCTGAGGATAAGGACCAGCTTTATCGTGGACAATACATCCTATCTTGCCAGGACCGGAAGGGTCAGCCAGGGGCTGAATGCAGTGTCCAATGCCTTCATGCTGCATCCGGTATTAAGGCTTAAAGACGGCATGATGAAGGTGGGCAATATTATGATAGGGACCCGTGACAGCGCATGGGAAAAATATATATCCGGAGTCCTTGATAAATCCTCCAATGCCGACAGGAAGCTGCTGATACTTGAATGCAGCGGACTAAGTATATCCGAAAAGGAGCTGATAGTTGAAAAGGTAAAGAAGATATCTCACTTTGAAGATATCATAATACATAATGTCTCTCCTACGATATCCATCAACTGCGGACCCCATACTTTCGGACTTATATATATGACAAAATAATACTGCACATCTTTTTAAAAACAGTGTAACTTTGCCGTAAAAATTGACTATTCCCTTATAAAGAGTTATATTGCTACAAGATGTTGTGCCTCCGATAGGTCGACATAACAATATTTGGTACGGAGTAGCAATATGGACGAGCATAAGACGGCAGAAAACAGCAAGGGAAACAAGGGTGCGGGTTTCATGATGAAGGTGGCTACCTTCATAGTGGACAGACGCAACCTTTTTTTTCTGCTCTTCGTTATAGCGATCATATTCAGCCTTATAGCTTCTAACTGGGTAAAGGTTGAAAATGATCTATCCGCATATCTTTCCGATGATTCCGAGACCAGACAGGGACTGGATCTGATGAGTGAGGAATTCGTGACATACGGCAGTGCAAAGATCATGGTCACGAATATCTCTTATGACAAGGCTCGTGACCTGGCGGATGAAATAGAAAAAAGAGATGATGTGGCGATGCTGGTCTTTGACAGACAGGAAGACCACTTCAACAATTTTTCTGCTCTTTATAACATAACCTTCAAATATCCGGAAGAAGACGAAAGAGCCCTGGCTTCACTTGAGGAAGTCAAAAAAATGCTCGACGGTTACGATATCTATGTATCGACATCAATGGGCGATTCTGCGGCTGAGATCATAAACAGCGAGATGAATACCGTAAGTATACTGGTTGCCATAGTCGTGGTATCTGTCCTTATATTCACTTCACAGACCTACGCCGAGGTGCCTGTCCTCATACTTACCTTTGGTGCATCGGCCCTGCTGGCTTCCGGAACCAATTTCCTGCTCGGAAAGATATCCTTCGTTTCCGATTCGGTCACTGTGGTACTCCAGCTGGCCCTTTCTATAGACTACGCGGTCATATTCTGTAACCGCTACAAGGAAGAACATGCAAGCCTTCCCATCAGGGAGGCTGATATAGTTGCCTTAAGCAAGGCTATACCGGAAATATCATCCAGCTCACTTACCACGGTAGGCGGTCTTATCGCCATGATGTTCATGCAGTACGGCATAGGTCCGGATATGGCGATCTGTCTTATAAAGGCTATTTTCTTCAGCCTTTTATCGGTATTTACCCTTATGCCCGGTCTTATCATGATCTTTGGCAATCTGATGGATAAGACCAGGCACAAGAGCTTTATACCGCAGATCCCCTTCGTTGGTAAATTCGCTTATTCCACCAGGTTCATCATTCCGCCGGTTTTTGTCCTGCTGGTTGTCGTAGCCTGTCTTTTTGCCAATAAATGTCCCTATGTATACGGGTATTCGACCATAGAAACGCCTATCAAAAACGAGGTCCAGATAGCGGATGAGATGATAGTGGAAAGCTTCGGTGAGGAGAATTTTGCGGCCCTTGTCGTTCCTGCAGGCGACTATGCCACGGAGCGCAAGCTTATCATAGAGCTTGAGAATATGAATGAAGTGGACCACATACAGGGTCTTTCAAATACCGAGGCCATGTCGGGCTATATGCTGACTGACAAGCTTACGGCCAGGCAGTTTTCGGAGCTTTTGGGTCTGGACTACGAGGTGGCCCAGCTTGCCTATACGGCATATGCCGTGGAGGATGAAAATTACGGCAAGGTCATAAACGGTCTTTC
>JAILIO010000056.1 GCA_024695225.1 Lachnospiraceae bacterium | reverse complement strand
CCAGTTCTTCCATGAGCCCCATCATATCAGAGGTTGTAAAGGCGTTTATGGCAGAATAAAGAAATCTCGGATTTGTCACCACATTTTTCAAAAATTCCTGCTCATCGCAGTTATTTGTGAGATTGCATCTGCCCTTTCCGGTTATGTATATCTTTTTTCCGGCCTTTTCATTTCTTTCAAGGACAGTGACTGATGCCCCGGAGGACGATGCCGCATACGCGGCCATCAGCCCCGATGCTCCGGCCCCTATCACCAGTACCCTGTTAGCCTTCTTCATTTCTGAAAAGAGAATAATCCAGCACCGTGGTGCCGTTCATGAAATCTATCTCATCATTCAGATAGACCTGATAATCTCTCCATGCCTTCTCAAGTTTTTCAAGATTTTCCCTGACCTGTTCAGGCCTTTTAAGACAAAGGCCTGTGATAATGGCGTTCAAAAGGGACAGAGGAGCCACCATGGAATCGGTTATGGATATGGAATCGCTTCTGGCGTAGAGGCTGAAGGTGGAATACATGTTCATGGGAGAATAGGGACCATCCGTTATGGATATGACCCGTGCCCCGTTATCCCTGGCAAGTTCCATAGTCTTAAGGGTTCGCATGGAATATCTGGGAAAGCAGATGCCGATCAGCACATCGTCCGGTGATATCCGAAGCTCCTGTTCAAATATCTCCGATGTACTGGTAGATCTGAGCTGAATAACATCATTCCGTATTATGTTCAGGTAGAAAGAAAGAAAAGAAGCCAGGGGCTCTGCGCTTCTGAGTCCTGAAACATATACATGTTCAGCCTCCAATATGAGATTGCATGAAGCCTCAAAGACATCGGGTCTCACTATGTCAATGGTGTCCCTGATCCTCTCTATATCCGCAGTCAGCACTTCATTTATGATATTTTTTGAATCCCCGTCCCCAAATTTGAAAGCCATGCGGGAAACGGAATTGATACGGTTTCTGACCCATCCGGAGAGAGCCTGTCTGAATTCAGGGTATCCCTTATATCCCAGACTTATGGCAAATCTGACCACTGTGGATTCCGAAGTCCCCACAGCCTCGCCGATCTTGGCCGCAGTCATAAATGCAGCCTGATCGTAATGCTCGAGTATATAGGAGGCGATAGCCTTTTGGGATGAACTCATTTTGGAACGGCGCTCTTTAAGCCTGTCCATCAGATCCCCGCTCATGCTTTCCATACAGAATAACTCTCCTCAAGAAATTTCCTGGTCTGATCTTCAGTCAGATCGTTGTCTCCCGTAAGAGACATACAGGCCATGCCATGTATGCATATCCACATTCTCATAAACAGAGTCTCCGGATCCCTGCATCCGTCCTTCTGGGACTTCTCTATCTCACGCCTTACTTCTCCGGTAGCGCCGTTTAGTATCTCATACAGGCTTTTCCCGTAACGGTTCTCCGAGAGGAACAGGACCTTAAACAGTTCAGG
This sequence comes from Lachnospiraceae bacterium, assembly GCA_024695225.1. GTDB lineage: Bacteria > Bacillota > Clostridia > Lachnospirales > Lachnospiraceae > JAEELB01. The sequence goes on along the minus strand of JAILIO010000056.1, from coordinate 3,237 downwards.
CCTTCTGGCCGCATACTTGATATAAGCCATTCCAAGACCCACAAAAGGAAGATTACGGCTGTCATTATTGTAAGCTTTGGTGAAGGAATGAAAGTCCTCCACGGCCATCGTGAACACCTCACCGTGCACTTCGTCCATCCCACGGTAGACTCTGAAAATGGGCTGTGTGGAACATCCCGCCTTTGCCGCCACCTTCCTGGCTGTAGCGTTCTCCAGCCCCTCACTCACCGTAACATCAAAGGCCGCTTTCAAAATATCTTCTTTGGTAACACTCACTTTCCTCGCCATAATTTCCTCCAAATGGTAAAATAATAATTACGGCCGTTATTATAGAGCGTTATTTATTTTATGTCAACCAAAAAATATCCTCTGCACTTTTCATGCAGAGGATATCTTTGATAGTTATCAGACCCGGCTATACTCAGGCAGGATACGCTCCGTTCTGGGTATCAGCCTTCTTTTCGTCAACTCCGGTCTCCTGAGCCTTGCGGTACTTGAAGAAATCGGTGGCGACCTGCGGGAAAAGGGCGTAACTCAAAACATCCTCGTCCTGTTCCTTGTATTCCTTAACCTCTTCCTCAAACTTGGGAAGCTGCGGGGGAATGAGATCCGCAGGGCGGCAGGTGATGACTTCCGCATCGCCTATGACCTTTTTCTGAACTTCAGGATTAAAAGGCTTGACGGTGGTCCCGTACTTACCCGAAAGCAGATCCTTGGTCTGGCCTGTGGACATCTTGTAACGTTCTCCGGAGATCACATTCATAACTGCCTGTGTTCCCACGATCTGTGATGAAGGGGTCACAAGCGGGGGCTCTCCAAAATCTTTTCTGACCTGAGGGATCTCGTTGAGCACCTCATCGTATTTATCCTCGGCATTCTGCTCTTTAAGCTGACTCACCATGTTTGAAAGCATGCCGCCGGGAACCTGATACATAAGGGTCTTTATATTGACTCCCAGAACCTTCGTGCTCAGAAGTCCGTTCTCTATGCACTCTTCCCTGTAAGGTCTGAAGTAATCGGCGATCTCAGCCAGTTTCTTCTGATCGAGACCGGGATCATAAGGTGTTCCTTCAAAAGTCTTTGCCATAACCTCTGTGGCAGGCTGGGATGTTCCCAGAGCAAAAGGTGAAATGGCGCAGTCGATGACATCCACTCCGGACTCGACAGCCTTCAGGTATGTCATGCTGGCAACACCTGATGTGTAATGTGTATGAAGCTGTATGGGAAGCTTTGTGGAACTCTTAAGTGTCTTGATAAGCTTTTCTGCTTCGTAAGGGACCAGAAGACCTGCCATATCCTTTATACATATGGAATCAGCCCCCATATTCTCGATCCTCTTTGCTATGTCAGCCCAATACTCATCTGTATAGGCATCTCCGATGGTGTATGAAAGAGCTATCTGAGCATGAGCCTTAGGATTCTCTTTCTTTACCGCATCAACAGCCTTGACAGAGGTCTCAAGGTTTCTAAGGTCATTCAGGCAGTCGAATATACGGATGATGTCAATACCGTTTGATATGGACTTCTGGACAAAATATGTGACCACATCATCGGAGTAGTGGCTGTACCCCAGAAGATTCTGTCCTCTGAGCAGCATCTGAAGTTTCGTTTTCTTGAATCCCTGTCTGAGTTTTCTGAGCCTGTCCCAGGGATCCTCCTTAAGAAATCTCAGGGAAGCGTCGAAAGTAGCTCCGCCCCAGCACTCTACCGAGTGATATCCGATCTCATCCATCTTCGGAACTATGGGGAGCATGATCTCTGTCGGCATTCTGGTCGCTATCAGCGACTGATGTGCATCCCTGAGTATTGTTTCTGTAATGCCTACAGGCTTTTTCTCAATATCAGCCATATTATCCCTTGTATCCTTTCCGCCGCCTGATGGCGGCATATTAATCAGGTGATCCTGTTAAACTCAGCCCACACCGAAAACAGCCATGAAAGTACCGGCGACAACAGCGGTACCTATAACACCGGCCACATTAGGTCCCATGGCGTGCATCAGCAGGAAGTTGGTAGGATCGTACTCCGAACCCACCTTCTGCGACACACGGGCCGCCATGGGAACAGCCGAAACTCCGGCAGACCCGATAAGGGGATTCACCTTTCCATGCGTGATGGCACACATCAGTTTTCCAAAAAGCACACCCATGGCAGTACCAAAGGCGAATGCAACAAGTCCCAGAATAACGATCTCAATGGTGGTCACCTTGAGGAAAGCTTCTGCGCTTGTGGTGGCTCCCACGCTGGTTCCCAGTATGATGACCACTATGTACATAAGCGCATTACCCGCTGTCTCTTCAAGCTGTCTGGTGACTCCGCACTCCCTGAAAAGATTTCCCAGCATAAGCATTCCGATAAGGGGCGCCGTGGTGGGAAGTATCATTGCCACCACGATGGTGACTATGATGGGGAACAGGATCTTCTCAAGCTTTGAAACAGGACGAAGCTGTGCCATCTTTATGTGCTTTTCTTTGTCTGTAGTCAAGGCTCTCATTATAGGAGGCTGGATGATAGGCACCAGCGACATATAAGAATAAGCCGCAACCGCAATAGGCCCCAGAAGCGTTGTCTGCCCCAGTTTGGTGGCCAGGAAAATGGACGTAGGACCGTCTGCTCCTCCGATTATGGAGATCGCAGCGGCAGCCTTGTCATTAAAGCCCATGCCCATGGCGACAAAGTAAGCCATGAAGATACCAAACTGTGCCGCAGCTCCCATAAGGAAACTGGAAGGATTGGCGATCAGAGGGCCGAAGTCCGTCATCGCCCCGACTCCCATGAAGATGAGGGAAGGCAGTATGGACCACTCGTCAAGTTTGTAGAAGTAATAGAACAATCCACCCGAAGACTCTGCGTTTACAGGTCCTGCTATTATATCAGGATAGATGTTCACCAGCAGCATGCCGAATCCAATGGGAACCAGCAGCAGCGGTTCAAAATCATGAGCTATCGCGAGATACAGGAACACCAGGGCCACCAGTATCATAAGATAATTCCCGGGTTCGAGATTCGCAAAAGCGCTCTGATTTAAAAGATTGTAGAGCGTATTTCCGATATATTCCATGTGAATGTTACCTCCGGTTGTTCACACACCGCGCATCAGTCGATGGTTGCGAGCACCGCCTCAGCAGCCACGGCGTCACCTACAGAGACATTGATCGAGACAACAGTACCATCTGCAGGTGCCACGGACGGGATCTCCATCTTCATGGCTTCTACGATAACAACAGGGTCTCCCTT
>JAILIO010000289.1 GCA_024695225.1 Lachnospiraceae bacterium | reverse complement strand
CACATATGTTGCTTTCTTACATTTTCAAAATCTTTTCACACATTATTCCCATCAACAGGAACACAACAGATAATTCTGTACCATGACAGGTTTCCCCGTGTATCTGTACAATGTCATAACAGAACTGCTGTCCCCGTAATATGCATCGCTCACCGCGATCGCCATATACATATCCGGTGAGTCATCGTATATTCCAAACCCGCCATCCCGATAAGCATTCACAAGATCGTGGTATTCTTTCTCAAGTTCCGGATCTATGGATCTTACAGTGGCTTCCATCAGAGGATGAGGTCTCCACAAAAGTACCACATCATCATGTCTCCTGAATTCCCTTATGACAGATTTTATCTTTTCAATTACCTTCTCCCTGTAATGCATGACCCCGGACACGGAAGTATTGTAAAGCACAACTTTTCTTATCTCACCATCTCTTTTAAATATAAGATCCTTCCATTCTGAGGGAATGTCAAAGTCCTCCCTGCGGATCGTCTTAACCTTTTCTATCTTCGGAGACCCGGTGCCTTCTATCTTCTTCTCCCAATACGGTCTCATATCAGGCCGGGTATAGCGGGTCATGATATCCACATAGACTTCCTTCATGGCTTCAGATTGGACTATCACCCTGTGGGCATTTATCACCCCGGGTACAGTGACAAGATATTCCATGGTCTCTACAGCGGAAGAATCGCCGAGTTCCGGTTCTTCCAAAACGAAATAAGGGATATACACCAGATCATCCGTATAGTTTTTTAGCCGTGAGGAGTAAAACCGCGGGTCCACACTGGTAACATGGTTTGCCATGTCGTAGGGATTGTGTATGTATATGGATTCAGGATGTTCTGTTTCCAGGTCCATGTCCTCGCAGGAAACAACCGGAACTTCCCCGGGAAACATATCTATTTCATAATGTTTCTCCCCCGGCGTGCCGTCCGCGTTTTTGTCATAATAGGGGATCGGCATCACAACGGGTATGCATCCGTCCTCACTGCAGCATTTTTTCCATATGCCTTCAAGGGAATCCCACATGGATATCTTGTAGGGGAGGAAAACCACCATCCTCTCATCCTTAATCCTCCCTCTGATCTCGGAGATCACTTTGAGGATCAGTCTGTCCAGTCCTTTTTTCACTGCATGCCATCCCTCAGTTTTTCCCTCTGTCAGATCTGCATACATAATATATAGCTTTTCACAGTATTCTTCCAGGATCCTTACAGCCTCAGTGCCTTCGCCCTCCGATCCTTCTATCAGGCTGCCCACAGCCATGGCAGACTGCTGGCACTGTTCCAGAAGATCTGAGGTCTCCTGTACCCTCCCTTTTTCCAGGAAACTGCCCGCCTCATTGTGGGCAGACAGGACTGTATCCAGGATATCAATACACTGTTTCTTTTTGAAAAGCCTCATAAATTCCCTCCAGGCAGAAAGTATAATATTTTTTACCCAGGGTTACAAGGATAATAAAGACCCCCTTCTGAAGCACTTATTTCCGTGCCGCAAAAGGGGATCTCTGTATGTATCACAACTGACGGTGATCCATAGGGAAAATAAAGGAGCGATCACTGTTATCCGTCAGTGATCCGTCATATCCGTCATGCTGTACAACAAAAGGCCTATGGTGGAAGAATTGTGGAGCATGGCGCTCGTCCCGGGGGCGATAAAACCCAGTATGCCCAAAAGCAGAAGCGTTCCGTTAAATCCCAGCACGAAGCGGTAATTGCCGTCAACCCTTTTTCTGAGTGCCATGGAAACTTTCCTGAGGGTTATAAGTTCTTTGAGACTGTCCGCCCGGACAGTGATATCTGCAGTCTGTCTGGCAATGGCAGCCCCGTCCGATATGGCGATCCCTGCATCCGCCTCGGAAAGCGCCGGAGAATCGTTTATCCCGTCACCGACCATTATGACCTTGTGACCTTTCTCCCTTTCCCTTCGTATGAATTCAGCCTTGTCTGCGGGCAGCACTTCAGACCTATAACTGTCCACCCCGGCCTCCTTTGCGATCATGGCCGCTGTTTTTTCGCTGTCGCCGGTCATCATCACCAGGTTTTTAAGTCCCATTTCCCTGAGTTTTGACAGGGTTTCCGGCACCTCTTCCCTCAGTGGATCGGCTATGCATATTACCCCCTTGAGTCTGCCGTCCACGGCCAGATACAACTGTGAGAAGCTTCCGGAAATGGAGTCAAACTTCTCCTGCTCTCCCTCAGGGATCACACAGTCTTCATCCTGGAAAATAAAGTGGGCACTGCCGATAAGCGCTCTCTTTCCGTTTATGGCACTGGCGATCCCATGAGCCACCACATACTCCACCTCGGAGTGCATCTCCTCGTGTACTATGCCTCTTCTGACCGCCTCGAAGACCACCGCATTTGCCATGGAATGTGGAAAATGCTCTTCAAGACAGGCCGCAACCCTTAAAACTTCGTTTTCCTCTTCTCCGTCAAAGGCGATCACCTTTGCCACCTCAGGTTTTGCGTAGGTAAGGGTACCTGTCTTGTCAAATACTATGGTATCGGCTTCTTCCACAGCCTCTAAGTATTTACCGCCCTTCACGACTATGCTCTCATCACCGCATTCCCTCATGGCTGAGAGGACAGACACCGGCATGGACAGTTTAAGGGCACAGGAGAAATCGACCATGAGAACGGACACTGCTTTCTGCGCATTTCTCGTGAGTATAAATGTGAGCAAAGTCCCGGCAAGACTGTATGGCACCAGCTTATCAGCCATCGCCATGGCCCTGCTCTCGGTGGTAGACTGCATCTTCTGGGACTCCTCGATCATCTTTATGATCTTGTCGTATCTGCCGCTTCCCTGGGGGTTTTCCACCCGCACATAACACTCACCCTCTTCAAGCACAGTGCCTGCATACACCACAGCACCGGGACTCTTTCTCACAGGAACGGCCTCACCGGTCATGGATGCCTGGTTTACCGAAGCCTCTCCCCTTATGACCATACCGTCCAAAGGGATCACACTGCCCCGCCTTATCACGATCACATCGTCTTTTTGAATATCCGTGATGGGAACTTCTGTCTCCGTGTCTCCTGTCACCATCCAGACCCTGTCTATATTTAAGGACATGCTTTTGGCCAGATCGTTGACGGATTTCTTCCTGGTCCATTCCTCTATCAGATCTCCCAGTTTCAAAAGGAATGAAACATTTGCAGCTGTCCGGAAGTCCCCTCTAAGCACCGAAACGCTTATGGATATGGCATCCAGGACCTCCACCTTAAGTTTCCCGGATCTGAAGGTCTTTACCGCCCTTATGATCATTTGGATCATATTTCTAACTGCCCGGATAGCCCGCATATTCGCAGGATAAAGCAGCATACGGACAGCTTTCATAGTGACCATAACCGCAAGTTTTTCCTGATATTCACGGTTAACCGCTCTTCCGGGATCCTCGGGAGCCTTTGAGAGAAGTTCATTGTCAGCCCCCTGATAAGACGCTATGGCATTTATGACCTCTTCCCTGGGGCAGGTATATCTGATTATGAGATCGTGAGTGTTGTCTATGGCCTCAACTTTTTTTATTCCGGGAAGCTTTGAAAAATAATACTCAGCTACATCACAGTCTCTGAAGGACATATGAAGGCAGGACAGCCTTACGCGTATCCTGCCTTTTGTGTCTGATAATATCCTCGCATCCATGGATCAGAGATCCCTCTTGCAGTCAAGGCCGCTGGGAGCGTTCTTTATCATGCATTCCTCTTCCCTTACACGGCCGGCATCGTTTATCTCCTTTGCCCTGGCACTGATATCCTGACAGTTTTCTTTAATGATCTGTCCCTGTCTGACAACTTCATCTCTGGCGTGCAGTCCCGCAGCTCCCACATAGGAATATATCTCCTTTGCCTCCCTGCTTGTGAGAAGCCTTATTCCGATGGTCCCCGCAGCTACGCCCAAAACAAATTCCGTAAGTCTCATTTTTCACCTCCGTTAGTATTGACTAAGTTATGTCTAATATTTATAAGGCAAATGATATCATCATGCCCCGGGGGTTTGTCAATCGTAACAATACAGATTTTTCAGCGACTTCTCATTCCTCATCCCTGAAGCGGTAAACCCTCGCTTCATAAGGTCTGAAGATCATCCTGTCAGGCTTTGTCTTCTCATAGTTGCTCAGGACCAGTATCCCTTCCCTCTTCCTGTAGGAACCCGGCAGATTCACCATCACCGGTATCCTTGAGAATGAGCATATGATCAGGTAGGAAATATTTTTGTACACTCTGTCGTACATATAAACATGGCTGCTCAGATGAAAATATTCATGATATTTGCCCAGTATCAGCGTTTTTGATGATCTGCGCAGCTTAAGACATTTCTTGTAGAAATTGAGCACACTCCCGGGATCTTTTTCCTCAACCTTCACATTGACTTTTCTGTAATTGGGGTTCACAAAGAACCAGGGCTTGATCCCCGGGGGGCAGAATCCTGCATTTTCCGTGGCATCCCACTGCACAGGGGTTCTGGAGGAATCCCTGCTGGAGATATGTATCCTTTTAAGTCTTTCCTCCGGAGGATCGTCCTTGTGATATGTATAGAAATTGTTTATCGAAGAAATATCCTTGTACAACAGTATGTTCATAAGGCGGATATTGGTCATCCCCAGTTCCTGCCCCTGATAAATAAAGGGCGTACCCTTGAGGAACATATATGATACGGCAAGCATCTTGGCGCTTTCACTGCGAAACACCTCCGAGCCGTATCTGCTTACTATCCTTGGGTGATCGTGATTTTCAAGATAGAGGGTATTCCAAGCCTTCCCCTCCAGAGCGTACTGCCATTTGGAAAGCCCTGATTTGTAACTTATCAGGGAGAAGGGCCTGTGTATGTATTCCGTGTAAATGCAGTCCGCCATCATGTGATCGAATGAGATCATCATATCCAGGGATTTTGTGGGGCCGCTTAAATATTTCATGGCAGAACCCACGCCGGTCATGGGACCTTCCCCGATCTGGAGACATCCGTATTCTCTGCACACCGCCCTGAATTCCGCCATATACTCATGGATATGGGGACCGTCTTTGTAAAAAGGCATTCCGTTAACGGCCGGCACAAAGGGCAGACCGTCCGGCAAGCCGGAGCGCTTGGACAGAAAATTCACCACGTCTTCCCTGAAACCGTCCACACCCATATCCAGCCAAAATCTCATGATCTCCTTCATCTCTTCCCTGACTGCAGGGTTATCCATGTTCAGGTCGGGCTGTTTTTTTGAAAATATGTGAAGATAATACTGGTCTCTCGAAGGTACATATTCCCATGCCCTTCCTTCGAAGATGGAATACCAGTTGTTAGGCTTGTCTCTCCAGATATAATAATCGCTGTACTCGTTGTCACGGCTTTCACAGCTTTTTTTGAACCAGGGATGCTCATCGGAGGTATGGTTCATCACAAGGTCCATGATCACCTTAAGTCCAAGGGAATGAGCCTTTTCCAGCACCTTCTTGAACTGGTCCAGATCGCCGAAATCCTTGTGAATGTTCCGGTAATCGGAAATATCATACCCGTAATCCGCATTGGGAGAGGGATACAGGGGGCTGAACCATATGCCGTCCACCCCCAGTTCCTTTATGTAACCAAGTTTTTTATAGACCCCGTACAAGTCTCCTATCCCGTCTCCGTTTCCGTCCATAAAGGACCGGACCCAGATCTGATAGAAGGACATACGCCTGTAATCCATCATAGTCCCAGTTTATCCTTTATCAGTTCACGCATCGTCACGCCTGCGCTCTCCCTGTCATCCAGACTTGAGTTTGAATTCGAAAGCATGCCTGCATATACATTCTGGGTGAGAGAGCGGAGTCTGTTGTTCTCTGTAATAAGGCCTTCCTTCAATTCCTGCATGATCTCGCTCATGGATTCTCTGGGCCGGGCCATGAATTTCCTCACAGGCTTTCCGGCTTCTATTATCTCCGAATACCTTTCCACGGCCACCTTTACGGAATCACTCCAGGATATATAGATCTCATCCATGGCGTTTTCCCCGGCCTGCCTCATCACATCTCTCTTAGGGGCGATCTCCTTCAACAGATCAT
>JAILIO010000288.1 GCA_024695225.1 Lachnospiraceae bacterium | reverse complement strand
CAGCGGATGAAAGGGTGTATTACCTGGATGTGAATCCCCTTTACTGCGATGAGAACGGAAATCTCAGAAACGGTATCACCACCGACGGTGTTCATCTGCATGCCTCGCAATATTCAATGTGGACTGAATTCCTTAAGGCTGCAGCAGTATACAGGAAGGTCGAATAGAAAGAAGATTGAACAGACATAAAGTCGAACAGACAGAAGGTCTAACAGACGGAAGGCCTGACAGGCGGATGGTCGAACAGGCAGAAGACTGAATGTGGCACGGAGGAAATATGAGGCTCAGATATGAGGCTTAACAAGTATATGGCTTTGGCGGGGATATGTTCCAGAAGAGACGCCGATAAGCTTATACAGCAGGGGAGAGTGATGGTGAACGGTATGATCCCCTCGGCCGGGGAACAGGTCGGGGAAAAGGATACCGTCACTTTGGATGGAAAAGTTATAGGACTCCCCGAAAAGAAGACAGTGGTGGCTTATTACAAGCCCAGAGGGGTTACCTGCACAGAGAGGGACCCTTATGCAGACCGCATTGTCACAGAGGAACTGGATATCGGGAAAAGGCTGACCTATGCGGGCAGGCTGGACAGGGATTCGGAGGGGCTGCTGATAATGACTGACGATGGAGATCTGATCCACGAACTGACTACTCCTTCAGGCGATCATGAAAAAGAATATGTGGTCACACTGGACAGGGAAGCAGACGAAAAATGTCTCGAAAAGCTGAGAACGGGTGTTTTTTTGGAAGATCTGGGCAGAAAAACCCGTCCTTGCGCAATAAAAAAAATCAATAAAAAAGATGTGATGATAGTTTTGACTGAAGGAGTAAACCGCCAGATCAGAAGAATGTTTAAAACTTGTGGATATAATGTTGAAAAACTGGTCAGGGTCCGTATTATGAATGTAAAACTTGCAGGTCTGGCCCCCGGAGAGTACCGGATCCTTCAGGGAGAAGAAATTAAAGGATTATATAATAATTGTGGATTGGGAGGTATGTGACCGTGGATGATATGGAGAGAATGCGTGAATTGTCGCGGATCTTGAAGGAGGCGTCAAAGGCGTATTATTCTGAAGACAGGGAGATCATGAGTAATTTCGAGTATGACCGCCTGTATGACGAACTTGCAGCCCTGGAAGAGAAGACCGGTATCGTACTTTCCGGAAGCCCCACAGTCACCGTGGGATACGAGGCTGTGGAATCCCTTCCAAAGGTCCGTCATGACTCACCCATGCTGTCCCTTGCAAAGACAAAAAGCCGTGAGGAACTCAGAGATTGGCTTTCCGGACACGACGGACTGCTCTCCTGGAAGCTGGATGGCCTTACAGTTGTTATCACATATGATGCAGGAAAACTTGCAAGAGCAGTGACCCGGGGAAACGGTGAGATAGGTGAATTGATCACCCAAAATGCTATGTGTTTTTTTAATATCCCCTATACCATACCCCATAAAAAACAGCTGGTACTGAGAGGTGAAGCGGTCATTTCCTACACTGATTTTAATAACATCAACGATCTTATACCTGAGTCCGAGGGGAGGTATAAAAATCCCAGAAATCTGTGCAGCGGATCCGTGCGTCAGCTGGACAGCAGGATAACCGCAGAGAGGAGGGTCAGGTTCATGGCCTTTTCTCTGGTGTCTGCCGAAGGAGTTGATTTTGAGAATTCCAGAGAGAAACAGTTCTTATTTCTCAGGGAGATGGGGTTTGATGTGGTTCCATATGTCAGGGTAAATGAAGAGAATATAATGGATGTAATTTCCGACTACGAGTCAAAGGTTGCAAAATACGAGATACCTTCCGACGGTCTGGTGCTCACATACGACGATATCGCCTATGGAGAATCATTGGGCAGGACCAGCAAGTTTCCCAGAAACTCCATCGCATTCAAATGGCAGGATGAGACTGCTGAAACTGTTCTGCGTTCCATAGAGTGGAACACCAGCCGGACCGGCCTCATAAACCCGGTGGCTGTGTTCGATCCCGTGGAACTGGAAGGGACCACGGTCACAAGGGCATCCGTGCACAACCTCAGCATAATAGAGGAACTGAAACTGGGGATAGGGGACAGGGTGAGAGTGTATAAGGCCAATATGATCATTCCCCAGATATCAGAGGATCTGGATAAGGGAGACAATATAAAGATACCGCATGCCTGTCCGTCCTGCGGTTCTGACACTCAGGTGAAACAGGTGAAGGAAGGAAGATTCCTGGAATGTACAAACCCCGAGTGTCCTGCCAGGAAGATAAAGAGTTTTGTGCTTTTTGTCACCAGAGATGCCATGAATATAGAAGGACTTTCCGAAATGACACTGGAGAAACTGGCGGGCCTCGGGATGATCCGTACCTTTGCGGATATATACAGGCTTGGGCGGTACAGGGACCGGATCGAGACAATGGAAGGCTTTGGCAGGAAATCCTGTGACAATCTTTTGAGCAATATCGAGAGATCCAGGGATACCACTGCTGACAGGGTGCTTTATTCCATAGGTATACCGGGGGTGGGGCTCTCGGTTTCCCGCCTGCTGTTAAAACAGTTTGGAGATGACCTTGACAGGATAAGATCTGCAGATGAGGAGGAACTCGCGGCCACAGACGGGGTCGGCGAGGTGCTTGCGGGAAATGTGGCAGGTTTCTTCAGAGATGAAAAAAATAACAGGGAGTTTGATGATCTTTTGTCACAGCTCAGGATAAGCCGGAGGGATATTGCTGTGTCCGGGGATCTGGAGGGAAAGACCTTTGTCATCACAGGTTCCCTCAACTATTTTAAGAGCCGCTCTGACCTTAAGAACATTTTGGAGGGCAGGGGAGCAAAGGTTGCAGGTTCGGTCTCCAAAAACACGGACTGTCTGATAAATAACGACAGTACTTCAACTTCCTCCAAAAACAAAAAGGCAGGGGAACTTGGGATACCCGTTCTCACCGAGGAAGAGTTTCTGGATAAATATGGCATAGAACACTGACCACAGTGGGTCGATCTGTTTATACGGCTTTAATCACCGGTATTCAGATGGATCCTATATCGTAAGGGGTGGTCTGAT
>JAILIO010000287.1 GCA_024695225.1 Lachnospiraceae bacterium | reverse complement strand
TATAATCCTTGAGCCAGCTGCTAAGGGATCGGTGCCACCTGCGCCAGAACTCAGTGATATTTGCGCTGTAATAGGGCATCATGAAGTTTTCTGTGAGTTCTATCCCGAATATCTCCGAGATACCTATGGCCGCGTAGGAATACCCTGCAAAGTCACAGTATATCTGGAAGGAATACATGAAGGCCCCTATGATCAGCCAGAGGCTCCCGTAATCACCGTACTCTTCGAACAGTTTTTTCACATATATCCCCAGCCTGTCTGCGATCACTATCTTATAAAAACAGCCTGTGAGGATATAGCTGAAGACCTTTCCCCACGGGACTGTGTGCAGAAACGAGACTTTATTTACCTTCTGTATCTGGGTGTCAAAGGCATCCTTTCGCTCTATGGGACCGCTGACGAACTTGGGGAACCAGCAGAGATAAATGAACACCTTAAGCCAGCTTCTATCCGCCTCCACAGTTCCCTTATATATATCTGTCAGATAACTTATGACCTGGAAGATGTAAAAAGAAAATCCGATGGGCATCACCACTTTGAAGGGAAAATCCATAATGCCTTCGGATTTGAGGTCAGGGCCGTACTTAAACAGGGCAAGGGCCGCTATAGCTGCAATGATCGGAAGTGCCGCAGAAAATCCTGCTGCCACCCTTCGCTCTTTTTTCAGCAGGAACCCGGTCAGCAGACCGCACCCCCAGGTTAATACAGACACCACGAGCACGAAAACAGCCGCTCTCTGATTGAGAGAGAGGACATAAAGAACACTTGCAACGGCCAGAGTGCCGATCCTTAAGGATTCCCTGATATTGAAAAATACCAGGCATACTATAGATAAATACAAAAAAGAAAAAATGGTTAAAGTCATAGGCGTTTCCCACTTGAGATTTACATTTTGATCTTACGGCTGACCGGCTGTCTGCTGGTCTCTTAACATTTGATACGTTTCCTGATAGTTCCAGACAGAACCAACCGCTGTTCCGAAAGAACAACGTTTGGCTCTCAGATTGTGGACTCAAAGGGACTTGAACCCTCGACCTCTGCGTTGCGAACGCAGCGCTCTCCCAGCTGAGCTATGAGCCCCAATTGGATCAAGTAGGATAAAGTATCAACATGTCCTCCGATCTGTAAATACCCAAGGCAATTAATTCAACCGCCTAAACTTTCACACCACGCCATTTTAACGCAGGGTTTATTTTTCTGTCAAGACGCCCCGTTCTTTTCCTCTATAAACCTTAGAAAACTCTTTCTGTCCATGGGCCTTGCGTAATAATACCCCTGGATGTGGGCGGCACCCGCTTCCATGGCTCTGTCTGCCATCTCCAAAGTTTCTATGCCTTCCACCACGCTCTCCTTTTCCATGCCGTTCACCATCCCCAGCAGGTTTCTGAAGAGTTTCATCCCCTTTTCGGACTCGGAGGCGGCATCTACTATGGACTTATCGATCTTTATGAGGTTGAACGGCAGGGAAGAGAGCCTTACCACGCTGGAATAGCCCGTGCCAAAATCGTCAAGCGCCAGCTTCATCCCCTTGTCATGAAGGGATCGTATATTGTTTTCCCCTATCGAGGACATGATCTCGGAAGCGGTCTCCGTTATCTCATAGCTGATGGTTCCGGGAGACACTCTGTGTCTCTGTATCTGGGACGAGATATCCTCCGTAATGCCGTTCTGCACGCACTCAACCACGGACAGATTGACCTCGATATACCTGACACCGTTCTTCACCAGGTCAGAATTTGCCAGCACATTGCATACACTGTCCAGCACGAAGCGCCCTATCTCTATTATGTCTCCGCTCTTCTCCGCCACGGGGATAAACTCCCCGGGGGATATGAACCGGCCCTTATTTTCAGGGTCGTGGAGCCTCAGAAGGGCCTCCGCGCTTGTGAAAGTTTTTGTCTTCACATCATATATGGGCTGGTAGTAGACCTCAAACCCTCCGTTCTGAAGGCTGTGTTTCACTATGGAACTCACAGTCCTGCTCCTCTTTTCCCTCTCCAGCTCCTGTTCCGTGAAGGAAAACTCAAAGATCTCGGACCCTCTCATCTTTCTCTTAACCGAAGCCACAATGGAATCCAGTTCGGAAAACTGTTCCACCTCATCCGGGTATTTGACAGCAAACCTGTGCATCTTCACAGGGTCTGCATCGCTGCCCACATTTTCATAAAGGAATTTCCTCAGGTTCATCACAAAGGCTTTAAAGGACTCATCCCCTTCATCCACATCCCTGAGGCATACAAAGGTATTGGTGCTTATACGGAAAAGGTCCATCTCATCGATGTAATCATAGAAAAACGTCCTGACCTTGTCGGTGATGGCTCCTATCTTTTCGGCATTTGACAGCAAAAGTGATGTTGAAAAATTCTCCACATACAGATACACCACTTCAAAGGGCTGCTCCTTCATAAACAGTTCCTGGAGGCTTTCCCTGTAAGATACATTGTTCCAGAGCCCTGTGGTCCTGTCACGCATGGCCGCAGGATTCTGGTAAGTATACAGGAATAATAAGGGCACCATATCCACCATGAACAATTCCAGCCCGCCGTTTCCCACCACAGTGTAGATACAAAGCGCAAAAGCGGACCACACCAGAGATGCCATAAAGCAGACGAAACGGGAACGGGTAATGCGTCTCCTGCCGTGCACCACTATGACCAGGATCAATACCAGACAGTAAACAATAGGGATAAACAGGAACCGAAGGAAAGGATATGCTGCCACGATCTGATTTTCTTCGTGCAATTCAAAGATGCCACCGGAGACCACACCCCAGACAAACAGCAATACCTCCATGACCACCGGCACCGCCATGCTGATCTTGAATCTGGTCTTCATACAGTCATGTCCCGTAAGGGTGTAAGCGTAGGCTACAAACAGGAGCGCAACTATAAATTGCAGTACAGCCGTTGCATAGATGTAGAAAAACTGGACTTCTATAACCGTCTTGCCGGAAAAGGATGACACTGTGGATGCAAAATAAGTGAGGGATGCCAGAAAATTGCATATGCAGACAGACAGGAACAGACCGTTCTGTCTGGTGCCCACACTCTTCTCCCGGAAAAAGATCAGAGTTATCACGCCTGAAATAAACATGGCGCACAGGTTATACAGATAATCAGAAAATGTCAACGACAACATTTATGCAACTTCTCCCCTATCGTACAATTTTCCACAGAGATAGTCGGCTCCGTACTGTTCAGCTATCATTTCACTTTCATCGTCGTCAACACCAAAGGCCATCACATTCTTCCCCGCTGAATGCAGCGCATCTGTGACAGCGCCCAGAGCAGTCCTGAGAGCGGGATTTACCCTGGCTTCCACCATCACCCTGTATCCCACGGACACGCTTTCAAAGGGGGAGTCCAAAAGGGATGCCAGTTTTGAGTACCCAATGCCGAAACTGTACAGGAACAGCCTGACTCCGTTCTCCGATATCTCCTTCACGCGTTTTTTCTCATCATCACTCATGGAACTGTACACATTGTCAGACACACCCAGCATTATCAGCCTGGATTCTATCCCGTACGTATGTTCCAGATTCCTGATATTCTCAATAAGGCCGCTGCTCAGGAGAAAATCCTTGGAAACCCTTATTGCCATAGGTTTCGTATCCCTTTCTCCAAAGCTTCCGGAAAGTTTGGCACACACATCCTCCAGGATATACATGTCCACCTTGTCCAGGTTTTTCACATTTTTGCTCTGGAGATCCGAAGGAAAAAGCTCCCTGTTCCCGATGCCTCTGTCCATCATCAGGAGTCTGGGAACATAGCCCGACACCTTGTGGTCTCCGGATCTCACTATGGTCATGGGGACTATCTCCAGCAGGTTTGCGCTGAGTTCCGTAAATATCCTCTCTTCCAGATGTCTTCTGTGCTCATCTTCGTCAAAGCCCAGCCTGTTTGCATCTATTATCACTTCCCCCTTGTGATTCTCGGGGTCAGATGTAAATCCAACCTTCCTGATCATGGTCATGGTATCTTCAAAATCCTCGGGATAAGACATCTGCCACATGGCGACTTCAGGTTTTACCACAAACTCCCCTGTCTTCCAGGGTTCCTTGAAGTGCTCTGCCATCTCTCTCATGATCCTTAAGGCGGTATCCGGGTTCTTTTTTCTCAGCAGCAGCATATACATATCTTCCTTGTATCTGAAAACATCCGCATCTTTAGCAAATCCCTTCAGATACAAAGCCGTTTTCCTGGGAAATTCCCCCTCCATATCACTTCCGATGGATTCCTCTATGAATTTGTCATTGTCTATCTTCACGCATATGAACGTGAAGGGCCTTTTGATGGTCAGATAGGAGGTGGCGTTTGACAGGAACAAAAACCTGGAAAGGGCGCCGCTCTCCGAATCCATGTATTCATCGGTGCGCTGTATGGTGATGTACACCAGGAAACAGGACACGCTCAGGAAGAACTGCTCCACATAGAGCCCATTTACAAAGGTCTGCAGTAACAGCCCGATGAAAAAACACCCGAAATAAGCGTACAATGTGCCTCTCATATTTTTGCTGACCGATACCTTGTAGAGCCACAGCGCTCCCACGGCGGAGATCACATATGCCATGGCCAGCACATAGTACATCACCATGCAGGGACCCCTGTGATAAATAAATCCGTCTCCCGTGGCTTCGTAGAAGAAGAGGATGCCGGTCTTGATGTTTATAAGGGTTATGAGCACGCTCAGCACATAGGGGGAAATGACCGCCACATACCCCCAGGAAGAGAACTCTCCCCTGAGCCTGATCAGTATAAGCGCCAGCACAAGTCGCAGCACAAAGACGCAGGTCAGCATGTGGAAGAGAAAATACAAGGTGGTGACTATATTCAGTAAGAGCAAGGTATTTCCGCTTATCCTGCCACTCTCAAGTATCAGAAGTTTTGCCAACTCGAACACAGTGACCGCTCCCGCGCATCCACAGATCATCCTGTAATTTGTGACCTGGGAAGTCCTGATGCGGTCATTGACCACGCTGTTCACCAGCAGCATGGAGAATATGACCAATGCACATACGTCAAATGCGTGCATTCACACCCCTCATCGTTTTATATCCAGATTCATATCCATAAGCTTCCTTATGGATCCTGCGTCATCCGTTATATTTGCGTCTCCGTGCATCGTATGTTTCAAAACACTGGATGCAACGGCGAAGTCCACCGTCTCCTGAGGGTCAAATTTATTCAGCATGGCATAGATGAGTCCGGAGGCAAAGGCATCTCCCCCTCCAACCCTGTCCAGTATGGAGAACCTGAAAGTCTTGCTCTCATAGGTCATCCCGTCGTACCACATATACGCCTTAAGGCTGTTTTCGCTTCCGCTCCAGACATAGCGCACATGCCTGGCGATCACGTGGAGGTTCGGGAATTTTTTAACAAAAGCCCTGAATACCATTTCCTGTTCATAGGGGCTCGGCTGCATGGGCAGACCGTCCTTCAGATCCCCTGCCGAAGGGTCTTCATCGTCCCTGTAGAGATGATAGGGCTCTATCCCGAACAGCACATCCACGTAGGGCAGGCACTGTGTGCAGAAGTCCCGAGCGGCCTCCCAGCTCCAGAGTGTAGAGCGGTAATTGCCGTCAAAGCTCACCGTAAGTCCCAGTTTCTTTGCGGTTTTTAAGGCTTTCAGCGTAAACTCCGCCAGATGATCCGACAGGGCAGGGGTTATACCCGACACATGGAGCCAGCCGTAGTCCTTCAGCAGTCCTTTGAGATCGTAGGAACTGAAATCATATTCCGATACCGCGCTGTGTTTTCTGTCGTATGTGACTTTGGATGCCCGTATGCCGAACCCGGTCTCAAGATAATAAGTGCCGAGCCTGTGGGTGGGCGTCTCCTCCGGCGTTGAGAAGATCACCGGGGAACAGTGGACATCGTTTGATCTCAGCCACCTGACTGCGCTCTTGCCGATGGAATTGTCCGGCACAACAGAGAAGAAGGTGCTGTCGATCCCCAGATTGGAAAGAGCCATGGCGATATTGGCCTCACTCCCCCCATAGCTTGTCTGAAAAGATGTGGCAACCCTTATTTTTTCATAATCCGGAGGGGTGAGTCTGAGCAGTATCTCACCCATGGTGATGAATCCTTTTCCCCCCATTCCTTAACCTCCATGTCGATAAAACCGCACGTTTCAGATGGTTTCCACTGTTCCTTCCACTGAATCCACCCTCTCCGTGTCCAAAACCTCCCCGTCATAACCACCGGCTTTCACTCCTGAAAGCACCAGTTTCTCAACATTTCTGATCATGAAACCTTTTCTTATGCACTTTCCCACCCCTTCTGTCATGGCAGGAACCGAGCCCTCCGATCCGGGGTCATATTCTATGCTCACATTCTCAAATGTGACGCTCTTTATCTTTTTCTCCGTAAGCCCTTCTATATAGGCCGCGGCTGTTGCCGTATTCTTTGCGGTTATGTTCCTGAAGGCCAGATCTCCGATAGAGGGAGTCCCATCCCCCACAGGTGCAGGCTCTCTGGTCTGTACAGCCTCCGCATGCCCGTCCGGATCACAGAAATAATAACTGTTCACCACAAAGGGAGTCAGCACGCTTTCCATATCGATATCGGAAAACACCACATTGTCTATCACCGCGTTCTTGCCCCGGCCCCTGCGGGTCTTCACCCTGAGCCCCCGGTCGGTGCGGTTGAACACGCAGTCCTTCACAGTCATATCCTTCACGCCGCCTGCCATCTCACTTCCCACGGTGACAGCGCCGTGACCGTCCTCCATGAGACAGTTCCTGACAGTGAGTCCGGAACAAGGGACAGCGTATTTCCGCCCCATGTACAGTTTCCCGGATTTCACCGCTATGCAGTCATCCCCCAGGGAAAACCTGACCCCTGCTATGGTGACTCCCTTGCAGGACTCCGGGTCTATGCCGTCGGTGTTTGGCGAATCAAAGGGGTTCTTCAGTGTAAGCCCGTAGACTGCGATATTGTCCGTAAAATAAGGGTGCAGTGTCCAGGAAGGGCTGTTGGTCAGGGTGATCCCCGCCAGAGTCACATTTTTGCACCTGTTCAAGAACACCAGTCTCGGCCTGTAAGGGGCAGTATGCTTTTTCACATCCTTCCACCAGTTATCCTTTCCGGCCGATCCGTCTATCACGCCTTCTCCTTCGATGGCGATGTCAGAACAGTCGATGCCGGTGATCACCGATGCATAGGTGGAGAGGGGATTGCCCTCCCATGTGGCCAGGTTGTACTCTTCCTTCTCGTCATAACTCTGCACCATTCCCTGGAAATAAGGGAAATGAGAGGGGTCCGTATACGCTTTTATCACTGCGCCCTTGTCCAGATACAGTGTCACCTTGCTCTTCATGAAAAGAGGTCCTGTCATGTATGTTCCGGCCGGCACAAGCACACGGCTTTCAGCGGGGCAGGCCATTATTGCCGCCTGAATAAAGGATGTGTCGTCGTGCTCTCCGTCTCCCTTCGCCCCAAAATCCCTGACATCCAGGGTCACAAACTCCCTTTTGGTGTGAAAACTCACGGAGGACAGTTTTTCCTCCCCGTTCATTATGTCCAGGACATAGGCTGTATCAGGGGAAAGCCCGGGCAGATATGTGACGCATCTGTCAGTTTCTCCCGCAGCTTTTCCGTTCAGCACCATCCCGTAAGGGGAAAGGGTGTTGTACTTGCCCCCGTCACAGATATTTATAACAGCGCTTCTGGCCGATACCCTCTCAAGGCTTGTTTCCATAGAATGCTCCTTTATTTACCGCTGCTCATTATATATTCAGAGCAGGCCATCAGCAGGGGGCCCACCCCCTTGGAATCATCGTCTTTCTTGGGTTCTGACAGATAGTACTCCAGGGAACCGTCTCTCTTATCGTCGGGTCCCAGGCCTGCAACGCCGCAGATGTCCCTGAGTTTGACTCCATCTCCGGTATCTTTCAGCTTGTTCTCTGTGATGCTCTCAAACATCTCCCTGCCGGCTCCCAGATACTTCTCGGGGAGAAGGGCTTTGAGCCTGCATCCCTTCATAAGGGCGTATGCCATCATAAGGCTGCCGCTGGACTCGGTATAATTGCCCTCAGCCTCAGGGTGGTCCACCACCTGGTAGATCAGTCCGTCCTCGCTGCTGCGGTATTTGAGCATGCCGTCGCAGGCTTCCTTCAGAAGATCCTGGATCTCCCTGTAATCCTCATAGATCTGATCGGACATCACGTCCAGTGCATCCACAAGAGCCATAAGCCACCAGCCGCAGGCCCTGCTCCAGAAATTGGAAGAAAGCCCGGTGTCCTTATTTGCCCAGGGCTGAGCCTTCACATGGTCGTAGCCGTGATAATACAGTTTCTTTTCGTCATCAAACATGTATTTTCGGACGTTCCTGAACTGGGTCATCACATCGGGATACTGTTCCTTCCTGTCAAACCTGGTCTCATAATCCAGATAAAAGACGCTGGCCATATACAGTCCGTCCAGCCATATCTGCTCGGGGTATCTGTCCTTATGCCAGAAACTGCCGTTCTCCGCCCTGGGGAAACCCTTAAGCTGTCCCATAAGGTAATCCAAGGCCTTTCTGTATCTCTCATCCCCGGTCTCATCCAGGGCAAAATACAGGTTTCTGCCGCACAGGATGTTGTCCACTGCCGGATGGGAATCGTTGTATCTGACGATCTTTCCGTCAGGGTCCACATTCTCCTCCAGGTATCCCAGCACAAAATCCTTGTAAAAAGTGTCCCCTGTTGCCTTGTACATATCAGATGCGCCCAGAAGCACCACACCGTCCTCATAATTCCAGTATTTCTTGTAGGTTGTGTAGTTCTTCAGGTAATCCTTAAAATACCGGAAAATCTCATTTTCTGTCATAATATAAACCCTTTCTCGTTTTATGATATACGACTGCTCCGAAGCGTATGGCCCCGTCAGTCAAAACTACCTGCCAAAATACTGTTTTCTTGTCCTAATCTGCATAACTTGCAGGTTTCGTGTCATCCGTGTTATAATAACGGCATGGATCACAGAAACACACGCAAATTAAGAAACAATATCGCTATCGACAAAAAGCGCCGCATAGCCCATCGCACCCAGCCCGACAGCCATCTCCACGGATACTTCGAGCTGCTATACCTCCAGCACGGCCGGGCACGGTCCACAGTCATCGACACCGTGTCCATCCTCTCCGAAGGAGACCTGCTGCTGGTGACTCCCTACACCCTGCATTCCAACCGTTACGAGGGCAAAGGCTTTAACGACCGCTACGCCCTGTATTTCAATTACGAAAAGCTGGATCCCAGGATCCTGCCTTATCTGCCCTTTAACTCTGAGAGACCGCCCAGACCTCTGCACCTCTCGGTCAATCCCGAAAGCAGGGAGAGTTTCGAGTCCGCGCTGTCCTCAATGCTGCAGCTGTTTCTTCAAAACGAAGAATACAGCGATATCCTTTTGGATCATATGTTCCAGCAGTTCATGATGACCCTGAGCAGCATGTGTTCAGTCCCTTCGGAAAGCCCCAGGTACGGGTCAACGGAGATCGCTCTTTTGGAAAGCATAAAACACATAGAAGAGCACTTCTCCGAGGATCTTTCCCTGAACGATGTAGCCTCCTTCACGGGGTTTTCTCCTTCCTATTATTCGAGAAAGTTCAAAGTCCTCACCGGCAAGGGTTTCCGCGAATACCGGGATGAACTGAGGCTTAACAAAGCTGCTTCCCTTCTCAGAGGAACCGATATGTCCATATCTGAGATCTCCGCCAGGTGCGGTTTCTCCAGCAGCACCTACTTTGGTGATGCCTTCAAGGCCGCCCGGGGAGTATCGCCCTCCGGCTACCGCAAACAGGAAGAAGACTGATCACACCTCCCAAAGTTTTCTCATCTGTTCAATATCTTTTGCCGCGCTCTCGGGATGTATGCCCTCTCTGAGCACAGGCATATCCGGCTTGTCCCTGAGCCATTCCCTGAGCACGCTGTAATCTATAAGTCCTTCACCTATCAGGACCTGTATCTGGCTTCCCTCGGGAGACATCTGTATATCCTTTAAATGTATGGCGCATATGCTGTCTCCCAGCACAGAAAAACATTCTCTCCAGTAATTCTTCTGGTCTGTTATGGCAGGCTTGTCTAGCACATTTGCCAGGTCGAAGATGGTATGGAAATGAGAACAATCGCATTTATCCAGCAGTTCCCGCATAAGCCATACATCCTCAAGCACATGCCATGCCACAGGCTCTATTGCAAAATCCGTATCCAGCTTCTCTGAAGCCTCACATATCCTGTCCACAGACTCCAGGAAGAAGGGGAAAAGCCGTCTCTTCTCCAGTTTCCCGGGACGCTTATAACATGACTCGGAGCCCACCACAGAGCCCTTTACTATATCCCTGTTGAATTCCATACACTTTATGAAATTGTCCTGAGCCTTTTTCCGCACATCCGGATCCTCGGCCGCAAGGTCCACATAGCATCCGAATACCGCGCATTCAAGGCCATTATTGTCAAGGGCCTCCTTCGCTTTTATACACAGCCCTTCATCTATATCATCAAAACTCTTCACGCCCTCGGCGCATTTGGTCAGGGCCAGCTGTACCGTGTCAAAACCCTCTCCGGCTATGATCTGTGCCAGTTCTCCCAGCTCGTGTCTGCCGTAATCATGCGCTCTTGCCCCCAGCTTCACGACTTGTCCTCCAGTTTCATAACCTGTTCCACCATGTTGGAGAAAATCAGCAGATAGTTGGGATCCTCAGCTCCCCACTTCCTGCTGTTGGAGGACCTGTTCTTGTACACATACACTGAAGAGACCTTGTGATCGCCGTCATAGAAGAGGCAGAATATGGCGCTGCTGACCTTCTTGCCGCTGAGCCACTGATAAAGAGCAGGAGACATCTCGTCGTACCCCGTCAGCCTGTTCACCACCAGAACTCCGTTCACGGAAAGCCTGCGGGCATTCAATATATCGGAGACAACCTCCTCGGATACCGAGTCCTTCTGGTCTTTTCTGGAAGTGTAGACACACCCAAGTCCTTCGCCGGAGAAAACACTGATCTCGTCCAGCACGAAGGCATCCATGATCTCGTGCATGGCTTCGTCTATGGCATCTCTCTTCCTGCTGACAAATTTGGCCGTCATACGGGCTATTGTGGCGGATACGCGCTCGGTATAGCTGTGGGCATACCTGATAGCCGTCTCATCCTTGGGGATCACAGTGTCTCCGTGCATGACCTCCCTGTAAATGATGTAACGGTTCTTGCCCTTTCCCTTGGCTATATAGAGAGCCTTGTCCGCCTTGGCGAACAGCTCATCGTAATCCGTGCCGTTTAAGGGAGCGCACACCGTGCCCACGGACATGGTCACATGGCAGTCGCTCTTCATCTGCATCACATTCCACTCCAGGGTCTTTCTGAATTCCGTGAGTATCTTCCTGATGCCGGGTTCGTCGGAATTCTCTACGCAAATAAAGAATTCGTCGCCACCAAAACGTCCCACCGCCCCGTTGGGACCGATCTCGTTCTTTATGCACCTGGCAGTCTCCAAAATGACCTGATCACCAAATGCATGGCCGTATGTGTCATTTACATTTTTGAAATCATCGATATCGCCTATGGCCAGCCAGATGGTCTGCTCTTCTTTTATCTTGCTGAGCCTTTCTTTGCAATAATTCTGTATGGAAGGTTTGTTCAGAATGCCTGTGGCCGGATCCAGATCTCCCGTACGGCCGTAGGCATGACGCTTGGCGTTTTCTTTTTCCTGACGCCTTTCACCCGCCGCTTTTTCCTTGTCGAGAGCGTTTTCATATCCCTCCATCAAAAGCAGCAGATCCTTGAGAGAGAAGGATACTCGCCTGCCCTCGTCATCATCCTTTGACTCAAGACTCATACAGAAGGGCGCGTATGTTCCATCGATCCGCTTCATGCGCAGTATCAGATCACAATGGACATTTGCATTTTTGGCTTCATCCAAGACCTTCTGAAATTCGTCCTTGTCATCCTCATGTATAATATGCGAAAGTGGATAATCCCCTCTTCCGGAAATAAAATGTACGCACTCTCTGTCACTGTGGACTATCATACCTGACAGATCGAGGACACCATTCATTACGCCAGAAGATAATCCAGATTCAGCAGTCATTCCGGTAATATCCATGAAATGTTTTATCCTCCTGTGTGAAAATTGATATACAGCGTCATTATAGCATACGGAGGTGAATAATGAAACGATAATTTAAAGCGTATTCAGAACTATTTTATGTATTTGAAGGCCCCGCACAGTTGTTGCAGAAAAGCAAAAGAGGGAGGCCAAAGCCTCCCTCCGGATGTCTGTGTTCACATGAACTTATTTCAGCTGTGAAGCAACCTCTGCCGCGAAATCTTCCTGCTTCTTCTCAAGACCTTCGCCCGTCTCATAACGGACAAATCTCTTGATCTTTATATCGGCATTGTTCTTCTTGGCAACGCCGTCCACATAAGCCTTCACGGTCTGCTTCCCGTCTTCCGCCTTGACAAAGACCTGATCGTTCAGGCAGATCTCTTTGAATTCCTTGTTGAGACGGCCCATTACGATGCCCTGGATAACCTTCTCGGGTTTCTGTGATTCCTTGGGATCGTTCTTGATCTGGGCTTCGATGATCTCCTTCTCATGATCTCTGTATTCCTGGCTGATCTCATCCTGAGACACATACTTGGGTCCCATTGCGCACACCTGAAGGGCCACATTGTGGAGAGCCTCACGGATCTCATCATTTACAACGCTGCACTCCGCGTCCACGATAACGGAGATCCTTCCGCCTGCATGGATATAGCCTGCAACCAGTCCGTTCTCTTCCGTCACTTTCTCGAATCTCCTGATCTTCAGGTTCTCGCTGATCACGGAGACCTGTTCCACAAGAGCTTCCTTCACGGTCATGGAGTCGTTCTTAAGCCATTTCTCTTCCATGAATGCGTCCAGATCGGAGGCGTTTGTCTCTGCAGCCTGAGCTGCCACATCCTCTACAAAAGCCTTGAACTTCTCGTTCTGAGCCACGAAATCAGTCTCGGAATTCACTTCAACGATGGATGCTGTGTGATCGTCCTTCACGCACACAAGGCTGAGGCCTTCCGCTGCGATCCTTCCGGCCTTCTTTTCCGCCTTTGCCTGACCGTTCTTTCTCAGGTATTCTACAGCGGCATCCATATCACCGTTGGTCTCGGTGAGGGCCTTTTTGCAGTCCATCATGCCTGCGCCGGTCTGTTCTCTCAATTCTTTAACAAGTGAAGCTGTTATAGCTGCCATTTGTATTTCTCCTTTCAAATCCCTGATCTTTATCAGGCTGTCTCTTCCGCTGCTCCCTCTTCTTCCGCTTCGCCCTCGGCGCTGCTTCCGGTAGCCGCTTCCTCGCCCTGATTTGCCGCAACAACCGCATCAGCCATGGTGGATACGATGAGTTTGACTGCCCTTATGGCGTCATCATTTCCGGGGATGATGTAGTCCAGTTCATCAGGATCACAGTTTGTATCGCCGATACCGATCAGGGTGACGCCCAGCTTCCTGGCTTCCGATATGCAGATATGCTCTTTCCTGGGGTCGACCACAAAGATAGCATCGGGAACCCTGGTCATATTCTTTATGCCGCCCAGGTTCTTCTCAAGCTTATCCCATTCCTTCTTGATCTGGATGACTTCCTTCTTGGGAAGAAGATCGAATGTTCCGTCCTGGCTCATGCGCTCTATGTCCTTGAGCCTTCTGATACGGGACTGGATGGTGGTGAAATTGGTGAGCATGCCGCCGAGCCATCTCTCGCAGACATAATACATTCCGCATCTCTCGGCTTCGCTCTTAACGGACTCCTGTGCCTGTTTCTTCGTTCCCACAAAGAGGACCGTGCCCCCCTGGGAGACAATGTCGAATACGGCATCGTAAGCCTCGTCAACCTTTCCCACACTCTTCTGGAGATCGATGATATGTATTCCGTTTCTCTCCGTGAAAATGTAGGGTGCCATCTTCGGATTCCATTTCCTGGTCTGATGTCCGAAGTGTACGCCTGCTTCAAGCAGCTGTTTCATTGAAATAACGCTCATTTTCTTCCTTCCTTTCGGTTTGCCCGCGCGCGGGAATCACCGCAGACCCGGGGATACCGGGCACCGTGCGGGTCTGGACACACGCGTGGAGATTTATAGATCCTGCGCAAAACGCGCTTAGATAAAATATCATATTATCGGGCAGGAATCAAGAGTTTCTTTGAACGATGGGGATCAGACATGGGCAGCCGGAGTTTGTCAGAGCCTGTCAAGATCAACCGGCATCACTCAGAATCTGTCAGACTCGATCACCATCAGCCGGAGTCTGTACGGATCAGCAGGGTTCAGAAGTCCTCCAGATTGAATATGCCGTTGTACTCCCTCAGCTGCACTTCCTCGGTCTTTCCGATCTGTGCCACGGCAAAGTCATCTCCGAAAAACAGTTTGAATGTAACGGAACTTGTGAAGTCGTCGCTGAGCCAGGATTTGATATAAAGAGTGTCTTCGTCCAGCCAGGAGCCGAAGGTGGTGCACTTCGCTCCTGTCCCCGGGAACAGTGAATCGCAGAAACCGTCCATACCGAAGGGGAGGGAATATTCTCTTCCGGAAAGCCTGTATCTGAGGGTTCCGCTGTCCCTTCCAAATTTCAGGGACATGGTCTCGAACCCGGAGCTGTTGCTTTTGAACCTGAAGCCTCTGCCGTTCATATCGTCTTCATTGCTGCTGGAGCCGTAGGGCAGGAAGGGCATTCCTTCCCTTTTTACGGACTTCATGTAATCTCCGCCCAGGGGTTTCACAACCCTTCTGTACAGGGCGTTTCTGAGCATCACATCGGCGCCCGGTATCTTCTGTGTGTCCGCAGCTGTGACTATCACCAGCGAAAGTTCGGGGTACATGAGGACCCACTGGCTTCCCATACCGAAGAAGGCAAATCCTCCCGGGATCATCCATGTCATATACCCGTATCCCCTGAGATCATTGTGGTCAAAATAAGGGCTCACCTTGTAGGTTGTGGCTTCCTCCAGGAATTCCCCGGGATAAAACCTTTCACCGCGGTACACACCGCGGCCCATCACCATATTCCCCACCTTCATCATATCCTCGGCGGACACCATAAGCCCGCTGCCGCCCATGGATGTTCCAAAGGGATCCTTGGCAAGATAAGACCACCTGGAAAATCCCAGGTCGTCTAACACCGTGTCCTTCAGATATGTGAGCATATCCTTATGGGTGATCTTCTCAACCAAAGCGCAGAGGGTATGGGCAGAAGAAGTGTCATACCTGAAAATAGTCCCCGGCGGATGGGATGGTTCAGCCTTGAAAAAGCTTTCCACCCAATTCTCGGTCCTGCTGGTCTTGTTATATGTGGTTTTTGAATAGCAGGTCCTCATTTCCAGCATATTGCGGATAGTCATCTTCGAGAACCAGGGATCTTCAGCGTTCTGGGAATATTCGGGAAAATACAGCGATATGGGGGCATCCAGATGTATCTGGCCTTCCTCGGCCAAAAGTCCCACGGCCAGCATGGTCATGCTCTTTGCGCAGGAAAAATACTTGAGCAGAGTACCTTCTTTTATAGGATTCCAGTACCGCTCGTATATCCTCTCCCCATCCTTTTCTATAAGCAGGGCCTTCATGGGAAGATCGAGATATCCCAGATCCTCCTCGAGTCCCAAAAGATCAGCCTTCGTCTCTATCACGGACCTCACCAAAACCACCAATGTTTGTCTGTCTTTACGATTCTTTTACCGTTTCATCTACGAAAACCAATTCGATTATAACAAAGATATTCTTTTACTTCAACGACCGGGAAGGTTGCCTGTGAGTACGCCAGTGTATCCCCTCCGGACTCATTTTTTTCGAACGCGCTTTTTGCATACCGATCGCTTACGCCTTTACTTCGCCTTTATTGATCCGCCGTCCCTGTCATTTAGCCTGCAGATATTCTTTCATCAGTTCATCGGACACTTCATCCGGCACCTCAAAATGCTGGTAGTCCTTTAAACTCTTCCACTCCCCTCCCCAGACAAAGCCGTTTTCCCTGAACAGCCTGTAACACAGATCGTCTTTGACTATCTTGTATTCAAAGTCCCCGGTCCTGTCCGCGTAGGGCTTTCCGGTTTCAGGTTCCACAGACAAAACTCCGTTTACTTTCCTCACGCAGGGGTTGTACAGCGGGTTTATGTCCACAGCAAGCCCCATGCCGTGCTTGGAGATCACATTGGTATTGCTGACCATACGGAAATTAAAACATGATGAGTTGTTGGCTTCCATAGACCTCTCATCATCGCCGCCGTAACTGTCCACGGGCTCCATCCGTTCTATGGGATAGTTGTTTTCATAAAGTTCCTCAAGGATCCCCAGCACCCTGTCTGCTATGCACCTGTTGCATATCATCTCTCCCGTATGGGTCACGCCCCCGGCGTCCACATGCAGGGCGTGTACACACACCAGGTCTTCCCTTGGGACAGGGCAGCCTTCCCTGTAGGACCTCCCCTGCATCCCGGAAAACATTTCGTCATCTATTTCAGATATATAGAAGTCCTTCTCAGGGCTCTCCTGCGCAATACTTTCCCGGGCAGTGCTTTCCAGAGATTCTGCGCTCTCCTGCGTAACGCTTTCCCAAGGCCCTGTGCCCTCCGGGGCAGCGCTTCCCTGCAGGTCCCCGCACTCCCCGCTGCAGCCTGACAGGATAAATGATAACCCTGCAAGAAAGAGAAGTATCCTCACATATTTCAACTTTGATCCCCGGCTCCCGTATCTGTCGCCACCGTCCTGAAGTACTTGAAGTCCGCATATCCCCCGTCAGGTTCTCCTGCGGAGAGAGCGTATATCCCGGTCTTTGACCCGGTCCAGTGATCTTCCGAAGGGCTAAAGCTCCTGCCGGTGTCAGTGTATCCCCCGTCACCAGAACGGAAATAAAATCTCACTCCCTTATCACAGGCTATCCTGAAGCCCACCTTTTCTGCCCTTGGGAACAGGTCCTCTCTTATGACTGTCCCATCCTGTTCGAGGCAGATACGCATCTCATCATCTTCCACTGTCACATACAGGCTTATGAAACTGCCACCGTTCACCAGCACACCGGCCCGGCTCCCGTTCTTAAGCCCCCGTATATCAACCTCCGTGTCCGATGTAAATGAAGGACAGACCATCTTCTGGGTCAGTACATTTGAACTCCTGTAAAGGGACGGCTTCTCCTCCCCCGTGATATTCAGGGCTTTCAGCCTGAGTCCCTTTTCACATTCCCCCGTAAATGAGGACCTGTGATTTCCAAGCCACTGCCACTGTAGCCCGTACACGCCACCTTCAAACTCGTCCGAAGACTGGAGATATACGGGTTCTGTCTTTATTTCCGACACCGGCTTTTTATAGACGGACACCGGCTCTCCCCAGCCCTCTCCTGTCCTGTCATTCCCTGCCACAGGCCAGCCGTCCTTCCACACAACAGGCTCCAGATAAGTTATACGCCCGTACATTCCCTCGTCGTTAAAGTGTATGAACCACTCGCTGCCGTCGGGAGCGTCGATGAGCGCCCCCTGGTGAGGACCGTTTACCCCCGTATCTCCCGTGTCCAGGATCTTCTTCATCTCATAGGGTCCGTATATATCCCTGCTCCTCAGGGCCAGCTGGTACCCTTCGGGCACTCCCCCGGCGGGAGCCAGGATATAATAATAACCGTCTCTTTTGTAGAACTTCGGTCCTTCGATGGTGACCGCTGTGTGTGCGGGATCGTTTCCGTCAAATATGAATCTGTCCCGGGACAGTGCTTCTGTGCCGTCAGGCTTCATCTCAAAAAGACCCAGTATACTCTTAAAACCGATGCGGGATTTGGCGTAGGCGTGGACCACATATGCCCTTCCGTCGTCATCCCAGATGGGGCAGGGGTCGATGAGTCCCTTTCCCTTCAGCAGGCAGACCGGATCTGTCCACTTTCCCAAAGGGTCAGATGCAGATGTCATAAATATCCCCTCGTCCGGCATTCCAAAGAATATGTAAAACCTGTCTCCGTGCTTTCTGATGGAGGGAGCCCAGACCCCCTCCGAATGCCTGGGGATATCAAACCTCTCCCCGGGCACATTTTCCAGGGCATAATTCAGCAGCTCCCAGTTCACAAGATCATAGGATCTGAGAATCGGGAGCCCGGGAGTGTAGTTGAAACTGGATGCCGTCATATAGTACCGATCCCCGTCCCTCACAACGTCGGGATCGCTGAAATCGGCATATAGAATGGGATTCCTGTATGTGCCGTCACACAGGTCCGCTTTATATAGCATCTCCATGATCTGTCAACCGTTGTCCTCTATATCCATTGAAGCTCTCAGTGCATCGGGGTCTGCGATCAGATCGGCGTACACGCCCCCAACCTGCAGCAGCCCTTCCGCAACCATTTTCCCAAAGAGCATGGCCCCTTCATATTTCAGATGAGAATCGTCCTGCTTTCCTTCAGGGCACCATTCCACCTCCCCGGGAGCCAGGTTCATAAAGTATTTCTTTGAGGCCTCATCCCCGGTCTTTATGAGGAAATTACGACTCATTGTGAAGAGATCCACGAGGGGAACCTCCAGTTCCGCTGCCGTATCCTTCATGGCCCGCACATATGCTTCGTGCTGGGAAGGGGTTTCGATCTCTCCGTTTTCTTTGAAATGCCTTCTCTCCAGAGGGGTTATGAACAGAGGGTAAGCCGCCCTGTCCCTGGCCACGTTCACAAACTTTGCAAGGTTGTCCCTGTACTCTCCCTGAGGTTCGGTATATCTCAGGGGATCCGCCTTTTTCTCATCATTGTGTCCGAACTGTATGAACAGAAACTCCCCGGAGGACAGCTCGTCGTAAATGACCGCCAGCCTGTTCTGGTCTATAAAGCTTTTGGTACTCCTTCCGTTTATGGAGTGATTGTAAATGACCACATCCCCCTTTGTATATCTGTCAAAGGCCTGGGCTATGCCGGTCTGAGGAAAGGTCTTGTACTTGTTTGTCGTGCATATGGAATCTCCTGCCCATTGTATTACCCGCATATTTTTCTCCTTTTCGTCCTGATGTCACCGGTTCATTTGTAAAAAAAGCGGACAGACCCATACAGTCTGTCCGCCGGGATAACTATATATTATTCTTTGACTGCGCCTACATTCACGCCCTTCACGAAATACTTCTGAAGGAAGGGATATGCTGCCATGAAAGGAAGGATGGCACAGACGATAGCCGCGTAGTACAGGGTCTCCTGGGAGACGTTCTTGTAAGGCGACGTGGGCGTGTCACCGTCCATGATCATGACTCTCAGCATATACTGGAAGTTGACCTGGTCGGGATCCTGAATGTAGATCTGAACCGTTGAATAGTCATTCCAGATGGTAACTGCAAACATAAGTCCGATAGATGCAAGAGCCGCCTTGGACAGGGGAAGGACTATCTTGAAGAATATGCCCATGGGGCTGCAGCCGTCTATCTTGGCCGCTTCTATCAGCGAAGCCGGTATGCCTTCAAAGAAGTTCTTCATCAGCACCAGGTTGTAAACGTTGATGCCGTGCTTCACAACCAGGATCCACATGGAGTTCACAAGTCCCAGCTGTTTCATTACCAGGTATTCAGGGATCATACCGCCGGTGAACACCATGGTGATCATGAGGAACATGGAGAAGATATTTCTTCCGGGCATATCGTACTGGTTCAGCACATATCCACCGAGGGTCGCAAGGGCAAGTCCTATGAAGGTGCCGATGATGGTGGTTATGACCGAGTTCATAAAAGGCCTGTAAAGCTTATGCGTGTTGAAGATGGTCAGATAACCGTTGAAGGTGGGATTCTCAGGCCAGAATCTGAACTGATAAACACCCAGTGCGTTAAAGGAATCCACCACAACCTTCCACATAGGGATTATAACGATCAGACAGATTATGATGAATACGATGTACAGTACCACATCAAACATATGTACACCGGATTTCTTCTGTAATTTTTTCTCTTTAGCTTCTGCCATAACCGCGCCTCCTTACATTATACCGCGACCCCTGACCTTTTTGCTGGCCTCATTGCAGAGCAGCATCAGGGTGGCGCCGACAACTGATTTAAACAGACCAACCGCTGTAGAGTAACCGTAATCCGGTATGGCTGTAAGGAACGTCTTTCTGTAGATATAAGTTGAGATAACGTCCGACACCTCGTACACTCTGGAGTTGTACAGAACGAAAACGGGTTCGAACATGTTGAGAACCTTTGCCAGGTTCAGGATCAGAACAACGATTATGGTATTGCCAAGGGCAGGGAAGGTGATGTATCTGACCTTCTGCAGCCTTGTGGCTCCGTCTATGTCGGCAGCCTCATACAGTTCCGGGTTGATGCCGGACAGAGTTGCCAGGAATATGACCGTTCCCCAGCCTGTTTCCTTCCACATGTTGATCAGGTAGAAGATAGGTCTCCACATTCCTTTATTGTGCAGGAAATCTATACTTCGATCTATCAGCCCCCAGCTCTTCAGTGTCTCATTGACAAAACCCGTGGATGAAGGTGAAAGGAACAGTGTGAATATAGCCGCCACCACGGCGTATGACATAAAGTGCGGCAGATAAATAACCGTCTGCACTGTTTTTTTCATAAGAAGATTGGCCATCTCGTTTATGAACACGGACACGAGAACAGCCGCAAATGTGTTCAAAAGGAGCTTTGTGATGGACAGTTGCAATGTATTTACAAAAGCTCTCCAGAACTCCGAGGTTGAAAACAAGGTCTTGAAGTTTTCAAACCCTACCCAGTGTATATCCCTGAGTTTATAACTGAAAAATGCGTACCTGATACCCAGCATGGGCCAGTAATAGATGATAAGGACAAAAATAAATACCGGCAGGAACATGAGATAGTAACCTCTGCAATTCCACATCCTGGCGCCGAGACTTTTCTTATTAAGCTTTCTGTCCCCCAAAACCTGCTGTGCAAGCTTATCCTGTTTTCTGCTCATAAGACGCTTACCTCTCAATCGTAAGTTTTTCAGGGCCCGCATCAAAACGCCCTGAGCTCTCCAACAACCCCCTTGTCAACCCCCTGTCCCTGCAAAGACTGCAGAGACAGGGGACAAAAACCAGATCGATACGATATTACTGTGCTGCGCTCTGTGCGTTCAGCTCTTCAATGATCGTGGCAGAGATATCGCCAAAGTCATCGATGTATGTCTGTACTGCTTCCTCAGGTGTGATCTCACCGACAACAGCCTTGTTCATAAGTGTGGTCTTCTCGGTGGTCAGATCCTCGTTGTTTGCGGTAAGGGTCTCACTTGAAGCTGCTGCAGGTGCATCCACGCAGTTTGCAAGGAAGAACTTGTTACCTTCCTGAACGAGGGGATCATTATCTGTGTATCCGTTGGTCAGAGGAGCAATGACGAGAACGGGATCAAGGTGATTCTTCTTCCAGATGGTATCAGGATCGTTAGGGCTCTGCTTAAGGTGGAACTCACCGTCTGCATACTCATAATCCTTCTTCTTGTCGGGATCGTCTGCATTGGTTGTGAAGGTCTCAGCCTTTACTGACCAGTGGACATCCTCTGCGCCGTAGGTCCAAAGTGTCTGAACCTTGTCGCCGTCCAGCATTGTGTCAAAGAGTGCATCGAAGATAGCCTGCTCACGGGTATTGTCGCCGTCGCCATCGTCTGTGATGACCCACACGGGAGCTTCACGGTTCAGGTATCCGCCCCAGGTATCCTTGATCTCCTGTACAGGAGGAAGCTGCACCAGCCTCTTATCTCCGAGATCATCGTCAACTTCGTTCTTGGACATGTTGTCTGTAAGGTTTCTCAGCCACTGACCTGCCCAGTAGGTGAATGCAAATTCAGATGTGCTCTGATCGTTTGAGAAGAATTTCTCACGAGCCTGCTTTGTTCCTGCTTCCTCGGTATCGGGATCGATGATTCCATCCACATATCCCTGATGAAGCCTTGCAAGAGCATCGATGGTAGCCTGCTCTGTGAAACCGTCTACCCAGGTGCCGTCCTTCTCGTAGAATGAAGGATATGCGCCCTGCCACCATTCAGGCATGTAGTTGATGAAAGGAGCCTCGTCAAGCTTGCCGTATCCGGCAGCGATAACGCCGTAGGTCTTTCCATCGGAATACTTCTTCAGAAGTTCATAGTAATCGTTGAAGGTCTTGATGTCGTCGACAGTCTTGCCTTCCTTGTCCAGCCATGACTGCTTGAGATAGGTCACGCAGCCGTTTCCGTAGGTGGGTGAGAAGCCGTACTGTGCACCGTCTGCTGTCTTGAGGTTCTGATTGACCTCGGGATAGATGATCCTGCTCTGGAACTCAGCATTGTCATAAGCATCTGACAGATTCCAAAGAAGACCTGTGGTCTGATACTGACGAAGCATGGTGGCACTCATGATGAGAGCATCGGGATATCCTTCCTCTCCGGGTGCGCCTGTGGTCAGTGTCCTGGACACGGTTCCTGAATAATCAGAGTGATCCAGCTGTGTGATGTTCAGGGTGATGGGATGTCCCAGTTTCTCTGAAACAGCTGCTTCCCACTGCTGTACAAATTCAGCCTGTCCTGAATCAACTGTCGCTGTCAAGGTTCCGTCAACTATGATGTTGACATTGTCCAGCTGAAAATCTCCTGATGCAGCAGCTGCATCTCCTGATGCTGCGGCTGACTCCTTTGTTGCGCCTGCGTCTCCCGCTGCAGGAGCTGCGGTGTCTGCACCTGTGGATCCACAACCTGCCAGAAGTCCGGCAACCATGGATGCGGCGATCACCGCGGATACAAGTTTCTTTTTCATAACTCCGGTTTCCTCCTATTCTGAATCTTTAATACTCACACACGCCTTCGGATATCGCCTACCCGAAAACGCTATTGCGCTATTTAATATACTATTCCTATTTTAATGATTTTACCACCGTATATACTACAGAATTGATGTTATAATTTTTGATAATTACAGATTTCTTGTTCCCGATATCCATTATCACTCGTTGAGATATCTGTCTGTCTTTTCTTCGATTTCCGAAGATATCAGAGAAACCTCAGAACTGACCCTGTAATCCTCTTCCCCGAACAGGGACCCGTGGAGTTCCACAACATTCTGTGAAAGGGTCACCGGCACGATGCAGGATCCGTAGCTTCCGAGATTTCCGGCAGTCCTGTACTCTTCATAGGGCAGTCCCGAACTCTCAGCCATACTGTACTGCTTCACATCCCCAACCACCGCAAGGATCTCTCCTATGGTGAAGGATGTGGACATATAAGGCATTATGGCATATGCCGTGGATGTAAGCTTGGTGGGTGATACGGTGGCAGCCTTTTCAAGCATGGCCTTGATCACTGAACGCTGTCTCTCCGTCCTTGCGTAATCATCTCCCACGTATCTGATCCTGCAGTAAGCCGTGGCCTGAAGCCCGGAAAGTGTCTGCAGTCCGCTTTTAGTAACCTCTTCGATATCTTCGTTCAGATTGGCGGTGTCATTTTCATCTTCCATGAACATGCTCTTCTGATAGTTGTTCAGATGGACGATCTCATTTTCCTTCACGTCTATCTCCACGCCGCCGAGAGCATCTATGGCCTTTATAAGCCCGTCAAAACCCACAGTCACGTAATCCGTCACATCCAGGTCAAAATTCCTGTTCAGCATGTTCATGGCCTGCTTAGCTCCGCCCTTGGCGTAGGCCACGTTGCACTTGTTGTAGGAATCATTTCCCACGTTCAGGAAGGTGTCCCGGTAAACCGAGACCAGCCGTATCTCATGGGTTTCAAGGTTTATGGAAGCGATCATTATGGTGTCGCTCCTGCCCATATCCAGGCTGCCATCCCTGGAGTCCACGCCGAAAAGGGCTATGTTCTTGAAGCCGGTGTCCCCAAGGACTGACTCGCTGTCTCCGGGTTCCTTGACCGTGACTTCCTCTTCTGCCCTTTCGTTTACGACGATGTCAGCCTCATTTATTGAGACCCTCTGTATCATTGTCATCTTGACGATGAAATTGGCAGCGTAAAGAGTCACTGCCAAAAGGAGCAATTCCAGAATGAACAGCGGGATATTGCAGAAAATGTAAGCCGTACTTATATGCAGTTTTTCAATAAATTTTCCGCTTTTCACTGTTCAGATCAGATCCATAACATCATACACGCTTTTTACGCCTACAATCTCTATCTTTCCCTTGGGCGCAGTTGCCTTCTTTCTACCCTCGGGTATCACGGCCCTTGCAAAGCCCAGTTTCTCTGCCTCTGCAAGCCTCTTGTCCGCCATGCTCACATTTCTCACTTCCCCGGAAAGCCCCACTTCTCCGAATATGACCGTATCCCTGTCAAAGGCTCTGTTCCTGAAGCTGGAAATAATGGCGGCGCACACCGCCAGATCCATGGCCGGTTCCCTGACACGTATCCCTCCGGTCACATTGATGTAGGCGTCGCAATCCGACATCTTGAGGCCGCCCCTCTTCTCGAGAACAGCCATTAGTATATTCACACGGTTGTAATCATAGCCTGCAGCCTGTCTTCTGGGTATCCCAAGATTGCTTCTGCACACCAGGGCCTGCACCTCCAAAAGGAGAGGTCTCGTGCCTTCCATGGAGCACACAACCACCGAACCGCTGCCCTTTTCAGGCCTTCCCTCCAGCATTGCCGCGGAAGCGTTCGGAACATCGCTCAGCCCCGTGCCCCGCATCTCAAAGACTCCGATCTCATCGGTGGATCCGAAACGATTCTTTGCACTTCTGAGCACCCTGTAGCTGGAATGGGACTCCCCTTCGAAATAAAGCACCGTATCCACCATATGCTCCAGGACCCTGGGCCCTGCCATGGTGCCTTCCTTGGTCACATGCCCCACCACAAACACCGTCACGGCTTCGCCTTTTGCGATCCTGAGAAGAGTGCCGGTGACTGCCCTGACCTGGGTCACCGAACCCGGCAGCACTCCCCCGGCTTCCTCGCTGAACATGGTCTGGATGGAATCGATCACAATGGTATCCGGTTTCAGGGCACTTATCTGTGTCTCTATGGTGCCCAGATCTGTCTCGCAAAGGAGATACAGATTCTCCGGAAATTCGCCTATCCTGTCCGCCCTGAGTTTTATCTGGGAAGGGGATTCCTCCCCGGACACATACAGCACCTTCTGTCCGGATGCCGCCAGATTTCTGCACACCTGCAGAAGAAGTGTGGACTTCCCTATGCCGGGGTCGCCCCCCACCAGTATCAGCGAACCTTTTACGATGCCGCCTCCCAGAACTGTGTCCATCTCGGAGGATCCGGTGGGAACCCTCTCTCCGGACTCAGGCCTGATCTCCCTTATCTTTACAGGGGACTGAGCGCTGTACAGCGATGGACTTTTCTTTCCCGGTCCCTTCTTCGGCGCAGAGGGGGCCTCCGCAAAAGTGTTCCAATTATGACAGGATGGGCACTGTCCCATCCATTTAGATGCCTCATATCCGCATTCGGTACAAAAAAATGAGACAGCCGGAGCCTTCGCCATCAGGAAACTGCTTTCACCGTCACATCTGCTCCGGCATCTGAAAGCTCAAGGGAAAATGAGAGCTTTCCCCCCAGTCCCGTCTTCATTTTTCCGATACTGCTGCCTCCGACGGAGATATCGTATTCCTGCCCTTCGGATAGGCCCAGTGTGATCTCACAGTCAGCGCTGCCCTCAACCCTGAAGGAGACAGAATCCGTTGTCTCGGAAAAGCCTGACACCGTTGTACCCGGCACGGACTCGTACATGAACATCCCATTCTTTTCCAGCTTTGTTATGCCGGAGAATGTCTTCACCTTATAGACATC
>JAILIO010000045.1 GCA_024695225.1 Lachnospiraceae bacterium | reverse complement strand
CTGGAAATAATGACGCCATCCCGGACAATGACACACCCCACCGGGATCTCACCCTCCGCAGCGGATCTCTCCGCCTGTTTCAGAGCTTCCCGCATGAACCGTTCATCGTCATTCATTTGTTTTTACTCTTCTGATTCTTTGCACTCTTTGTGCTCTTTGTGCTCTTTGTGCTCTTCGGGGCCTTATTTTCATCTGCAGGCTTTGTGTTCTTTGGGACCTCGTTCTCCTCAGACTCATCTTCCACAGATTTCCCGGATCTGCCACCGTTGATCAGCCCCAAAAGCCCCTTGTAGTCCGACTTCCTGTTGGCATCCTCATTATCTTCCGTTTCCACAGTGAATATATGATCCAGCAGGCCTTTATTGTCGCCATCGGAGTCATCGTCATCAGAGCCGCCGAAAAACTGTCCCAGCAGGCCCTTTCTTTCGCCCTCATCCTGGTCGTCATCATCGCCATCCGGTTTCACGCCAAACAACTGCTCCAGCACGCCCTGCTCCTCGTACACCGGAGTGTGGGTCTCGTGCTCCCGGTTCAGGCGGTTATCCCTGTTCTTCTCCAGGCGGGGCAGTATGTAGTCGTGATAGAGATAATCCAATATGGCCGCGATGGGTATGCCCAAAAGAACTCCCCAAACACCCATCAGATTTCCGCAGAGTATTATGGAGATCAGGATCGCAATGGAGGGCACGCCCAGGCTGTTTCCGAAAAGTTTGGGCTTTATGATATATCCGTCAAGGGTTTGCAGTACCACGGTGAAAATGATGAACCACACGGCGTACCAGTGATTCACGAACACCAGGATGATCGAACCGATGACGCCGCCGGCCACGGGGCCGAAGGTGGGAGCCATATTGGTAACCCCGACCACCACTGAGATCAGGGCGCTGTAGGGCAAATGTGAGAAACTCATAAATATGTAATTCGCAACGCCCACGATCAGGCCGTCCAGCAGATCGTAGATGATAAACCTGATGAGGATCTTGTTGCAATGGCTCCAGAAAATACTCGAAGTTACATATATTTTTTCAGGGACGATCAGGCTCATCAGGTATTTGAAGCCTGTGAGAAGCCTGCGCTTGTCCGCCAGCACATATATGCTGATTATGAAACTGATGATCACATTGTACAGTCCCATTCCTATGGATGCGCCGGTGTTCAGGAGGCTTGTATCACCGCTGGACATCATTTTCAGGACATTTCCCATCATGTCCTGCATGGTGCTTGAGAACTGGCTCAGGTCGATGTCTATGTCCCGTGCAAAAATGCTCAGTTTGTCAAGCTGCTGATTTATCAGGTACACATATCTCCGGGCGTTGGTGGTGAGAGTGGATATGGATCCGACGATCTGAGGCACCACAGACACCAGGAGCAGACTCATGCCTGCCAGGGTCAGGAACACCGTAAGGGCCACCGCCAGACCTCTGGAGAAGGCCGTGTTTCTCATTTTCCCGAAGAACTTCACCTCAAAGAATGTACAGAAAGGATCCAGTGCATAGGCTATGACAACACCGATCACCACCGGGGAGAAAAATGCCAGTATGGCCGAAATGTACTCCGCAATAAGAGCCATATGGGAGAACACCAGGTACGCCAGGCTTGCGATAATAAGGGCCAGACAGAGCTGACCGTATTTGGTCCGCCACCACGAGTGGTTTCCTTCATTTTTCATTCAAGTGTGCCTTTCCTGCTACGATTCAAATTTTACCGATTTCTGATCCTTCCATCATCTGTTGATTTCCGAATCTCTGCATCTTCTGCCTTCTGATCCTCTGCATCTTATGTTTTCTGATCCTCAGCATCTTCTGCCTTCTGATCCTCAGCATCTTCTGCTTTCTGATCCTTCGCATCTTCTACCTTCTGATCCTCAGCATCTTCCGCCTTCTGATCCTCAGCATCTTCTGCTTTCTGACAAATCTTCATCTGTTGATCTGTGGATCCGCTTCATCTGCTGCGGAGATCCGCTTCTCCGCCATCAGCGCCAGTTTGAGAGTCATTGCATCATCGAATCTGCGTATGTCGAGACCCGTCTCCTTCTGTATCTTTTCAAGCCTGTACACCAGCGTATTCCTGTGGAGAAAAAGCTGTCTCCCGGTCTCGGAAATGTTCAGGCTGTTTTCAAAAAACGCATCTATCGTAACCCGGGTCTCATCGTCCGGAACAAAGGGTTTATTATCCCCGAAAACATCCCGGATGTAATCCCTGCAAGCCTGTATGGGCAGGCTGAGCATCATACGCCCGGTGCTCATTTCCCCGTATGCGGCCACCGCCCCTTCCCCGTAGAATACGGTGGCGGCTCTCAGGGTCTCCACCGCCTCAAAATACGACTGCCTGATCCCGGACAGCCCGCGGGCCACATCGCCCACAGCCACACCGGCCCTGATCATAGCCTCCGCATTCATCATGTCTGCGATGGTCCTGGCCATGTCGGAGAAGCACCCCCACTCCTTTGTAAATAATGGCCTGACTTCATCCGCTTTGCCCACACCCACGGCAGCGCTTACGCCCTCTGCAGATGCCGCCGATCTCATGATCTCATCATCCACAGCCATGACCAGCGCCAGGTAACCGTTTCCTGTGGCGGTCACCACGTGCCCCTCGCCGTTTGGATACATGGAGGACAGAACCCGCATGGCTGTGGTCCTGTCTCCCGGCTTTACATCGATAATGAAGACGACCGCGGGGATATCTGTCTTTATCTTCAGTCTCGCCGCGCCCTCGTGGATATCCGCGTCTGTCAGGTCGCCATCGAGAATGCTCCTGACAAATGAACCCCTGTCAGGTCTTCTGCCCCCCTTATCGGACAAAGTCTCCAAGGCTGACACACAGAGAAGAGCCGTCTTTTCTGCTTCCGAAGGCACTTCCACCACATAGTCAGCGCCTGCCCGCATGAGGAGGATCCCGTCTTTCACAGCGCTGTCATTGTCCGACTGCACAAATTCCGAAATGCGGGACTTACTATCACCGTCTTTTGATGATTCCGGATCACAGGACAGGGATTTCCCGTCCTTAGATATTTTTGAACCCGGTGACAGAGTTTTCCCGTCCTTCAGAACATCCTTTGAATGCGAAGCCTTTGTGGATCCTGTTTTGGAAGAACGAGTGGCCGGATCATTGCCCACACACAAAATAACCCGGCCGCCTGTATCATAAACCACGACCGGAAATCCCGTGATCACGGATATGTCCTCTATCGCCTTGATTATCCTTTTATCCTGCATATTAAATGTTGGGGCGTTT
>JAILIO010000275.1 GCA_024695225.1 Lachnospiraceae bacterium | reverse complement strand
TGGGGCTTTTATGCAGACCCTCGGGATATCTGCCATAGTGCCCTTCGTGCAGGCCATGCTGACCCCACAGGATATGCTCAACAAAAAGTACATAGGTGATGTCCTCAGGATAGTGGGGGCAGAGTCAGACACACAGATCATCATCTGGTCCGCCGTACTGGTCATACTGGTATATCTGGTAAAGGATATCTATCTCACCTGTTATTCATGGCTGAGCATAAAATTCCGGAGAGGACTGGCTCAGAACTTGTCCTGCACGGCTTTCAGGAATTTCCTCTCCATGCCGTATACTTTTTATCTGAAATCAAATACTGCGGAGATAATGCAGGGCATTGGGGGTGATATCACTTCTACAATGGGACTGTTTGCATCCCTCATAGATATCATCTCAGAAACCTTGACTGTGTGTGCTATCTCGATATATCTGATATACACGGACTGGATGATGTCTCTGGGTGTTCTTGCCCTTTGCTTTGCAAGCTTTATGTCCATTTCAAAGCTTTTCCACGGTCTGATCAGAGGAGTCGGCAAGAAACAGAGAGAGGCATCAAAAGCTATAAATAAATGGGCTTACCAGTCGGTGAACGGCATAAAGGAAATAAATGTGTCCAGGAGACAGCAGTACTTCCTGGACGGATATGAGAACGCATACGAAGCATTTATGAATCTGCACAGGAAGGTGGATTTTCTGTCTGCCCTTCCCAACAGGATAATCGAAGTGGTGGTGATCACAGGAATGGTCGCCGTGATATGTTTCAAGATCACCCTGAATCCAAACGGCGACAACACTCAGTTTGTGGCAAGTCTTTCAGCCTTTGCCCTGGCGGTGCTTAAGATCACTCCCAGCATTTCGTCCGTGGTCACAAAGATAAACTCCATAGGAGTCAACCGGCCGTCCCTGAACGCTGCTGTAAAAAATGTGCAGGAGAGCCAGAAATACAGGGAATCACAGTCATATCTGCAGCAGCAGGCAGGCACCGACGATCATACGGATGTGACTTTTGATGACAGCCTGGAGATCAGGGAGATAGAATGGACCTATCCGGGAACGGAAAAGAGAGTCCTGAACCGGCTTTCCCTCACAATAAAGAAGGGCGAAGCCATCGGGCTTATGGGGGAATCCGGAGCCGGAAAGACCACCCTCTCGGATGTGATCCTGGGGCTTTACAGACCCCAGAAAGGCCGGGTCCTGGTGGACGGAGTGGATGTCTATTCCGTTCCGGACCAGTGGGCTCATATCGTGGGTTATGTCCCCCAGTCGGTCTTTTTGCTGGATGACAATATCAGGAATAACATATTGTTTGGCCTTCCTTTCGACGGTGATGACGGGAAGATATG
The DNA here is from genome assembly GCA_024695225.1 of Lachnospiraceae bacterium. Lineage (GTDB taxonomy): Bacteria > Bacillota > Clostridia > Lachnospirales > Lachnospiraceae > JAEELB01. The sequence goes on along the minus strand of JAILIO010000275.1, from coordinate 1,701 downwards.
GGATGTGATCGAGAGAGCAAGCCTTGGAGATTTCATAAGGGAACTTCCAAAGGGGCTTGACACCCAGCTGGGAGAGAGGGGAGTGCGCCTGTCCGGAGGCCAGAAACAGAGGATCGCCATAGCCCGCGCTCTTTATGAGAAGCCACAGCTTTTGGTGCTGGATGAAGCAACTTCAGCCCTTGACAACGAGACTGAAAAGTCTGTTATGGAATCCATAGATGCCCTTCAGGGAAGTCTCACCATGGTGATAGTAGCCCACAGACTCACCACCATAAAGAACTGCGACAGGATCTACGAGATCAGGAAGGGCGAGGCCATAGAAAGGGATAAAAAGGAACTTTTTAAATGAAAGATAATGAAAGCATATATGTGACGCGGTCCTCCATGCCGGAACTTGAGGAATATGTGGACGAGATAAGGGAGATATTTGAGACCCATAAGCTCACCAATATGGGACCGAAACACAGGGAACTTCAGAGACTTCTCGAAGAGTATCTGGGGGTATCGAACGCAGAACTTCTGGTGAACGGTCATATGGCCCTTGAGATGACCCTCCAGGCCTTTGACATGGAGGGGGAAGTCATAACCACACCCTTCACCTTCGCATCCACCACCCACGCCATAGTGAGAAACGGTCTGACCCCGGTATTCTGTGATATAGAGCCTGAAAACTATACCATCGATGTGTCTAAGATCGAAAGTCTCATCACAGACCGGACCTGTGCCATCCTTCCGGTTCATGTCTACGGAAATGTGTGCGATGTGGAGGGTATACAGAGCATAGCTGAAAGACATGGTCTTAAAGTAATATATGACGCTGCCCACACCTTTGGAGAGACATACAAAGGAAAAGGAACCGGCACCTTCGGGGATGCTTCCATGTTCAGTTTTCATGCAACCAAAGTCTTCAACACCATAGAGGGGGGATGCGTCACTTCGGATGACAGCTCTCTCATGAAGAGACTCTATGAGCTCAAGAATTTCGGGATCAAAAATGCGGAGAGCGTGACAGCGGTAGGGGCCAATGCCAAGATGAACGAATTCGCGGCTGCCATGGGGATATGCAATCTGCGGCATGTGGACCGGGAGATAGAGAAACGAAGCAAAGTGTATGAAAGATATATGGATATGCTTGAAGGCGTTAAGGGACTGCAGCTGCCTGTAGTTCAGAAGGATGTGAAAAGCAATTTCTCTTATTTCCCTGTGGTGGTGGATCCGGAGGTCGCAGGCTGCACCAGGGATGATATTTTCGATGATTTGGCAGAGCAGGACATACACGCAAGAAAATATTTTTATCCTCTCACCAATGCCTTTGATTGTTTCAAGGGAAGGTTTGAGCCTGAGGACACCCCTGTGGCAAAAGTTACCGCTGACAGGGTTATAACCCTTCCTATCTATCCGGATCTCGAGTTCACTGTTGTAGACAGGATATGTGATGTGATCCGTGGAATGGTCACAGATTGAGCAGATCATTTAATTGGGGGCGGGATTGGTTCACAGATGAACAAAAGAGCGTTTCAAGATGCTATGCATCCCTTATTTCTCGCATATCCTTTCTAATGCGTTTTTTGTGTTTCCGTCGAAGATGATCTTTTCGTTTTTATAATCTTTCAGATGGGCACTTTCACTCATAGCCACCGCAAACTGGGATTTAAAATCCCTGTAGGCAGACCACCTGACCTCATATTTATCGAGTATGAA
>JAILIO010000267.1 GCA_024695225.1 Lachnospiraceae bacterium | reverse complement strand
TTGTATAATTCCTCATAGCCCTTATTAAATCCTGACCTATTCGTTTTTCAGCTATTGTTCATGAAAGAACCCTAGTGATCATCCCCGTTTTTCTTCCGCCATTTCCTCTGTTGCCGCTTCCGCCGTCTCTTCCCTTATCTCTTCAGTTGTCTCTTCAATTATATCTTCAGTTGTCTCTTCAGTTGCCGCCTCAGATGTCTCTTTAATTGCCGCCTCAGACGTTTCTCCCCTTATCTCTCCGGCAACCTTCCCCTGTTCGCCCTTCCCGATCCGGGAAAACAGCACCCACAGGGCAAGTCCCGCGGCAAAGATAAATATAGCGATGAACTGGGATGTGGACAGTATACCCACATTTCCCCTGGGATCTCCCCTGAGGAACTCAACGGCAAACCTGCCGATACTGTACAGCATGAGATACAGGGCGATCACATGGCCCTTCACTTTGGTCTTTGCGGAAAAATACAGCAGCACCAGGAAAAATATAAAATTCCCCCCGGCGGATATGAGCTGGGTTGGAATGACCTTCACTCCCTGGGGAGCATAGGGTGAATGGCTGAATACTACCCCGCACCAGCAGTCGGTCTCCCTTCCGTAACAGCAGCCCGCAAGAAAGCATCCGATACGGCCGAAAGCCTGGGCCAGGGAAACCTCAGGCACGATGAGATCGGCATAGTCCCTGAAATCCAGTTTTCTGATCCTGCAGTAGACCACGGCCGTCAGCACCCCTGTTATGATGCCGCCATATACCACAAATCCGCTGGATGACAGGACAGACGCGGGATCCGAGAGCAGCCTCTCCCACTCCACGATACAGTACATCAGCTTGCCGCCGGCCCAGCCTATGAACATTATCAAAATGGAAAGCTGCCACACATAGTCGCCGTTAAGACCCTTTTTTTGCGCCCTGGCATCGGCGATGAACAGCGCAGAGATCATGCCTATGGCGATCATGAGCCCATAGCCGTGTATCGTAAAAGGTCCTATCGAAAAAAGATCTACCGCCATTTATCCTCCCCTTTGCACTTTAATACATATAGAAAAGGGACGGAGCTTAACTCCGTCCCCGGGTGTTTTCGGAACTGTTATGCAACTGCCCCCTGGCTCATAAGCTGCCAGAGATCGTAAGGGCTTGTCTTCTCACCGTTGTCCATCTGGGTCATGGCCTCTGTCCCGGCCACTCCTCTGCCGAAGTCTTCATCCGCCTCAACCTTCTGATCTGCGGGCTGCTCTGCAGGCTTCACATTCTCCATGGCAAGTACCGTGGTTCCGAAAGCTTCCTGCATCTCGGGGAAGACCCTCTCCGCATTCCTTGCTGATTTCAGGAACTGCTGTTCAAAGACCGACTGTATATCCCTGGTCTCATTCAGAGCCAGATCGTTCTCATTTTCCTGCTCATCCACAAGCCCCGTGAAATCGGTCCTGCCTGCTGTGGCATCATCAGGTATCCTGTCCACAGGATCCAGGGATGCCGCTGATATCTGATTGGTATTATATATGTACGGTACCGGCTGGTAAGTACCAATGCCGCCTATCGCCCCTATACGCATCAAACAACCTCTCTGTACGGTTCAACAGTCACGGAGACATGATACATCCACCGCATCGGATTTGTCAAGAAGAGGAGCCCGCATATTTCCCCCAAAATCCGCTGTCCGAAGGATCTCCCGGGCCTGTCGTATTATCCTTACAGCGAAGAAGTATCCGGCTGCCGGAGGTTTTATTTAACTCTCAGTGGATTCCGTGATATAATGCCCTTTTAGTCCCGCAAAGGGACGGATGGGAGAAAGATATGAAACAGGGACTTATCCTCGAGGGAGGCGCCATGCGCGGGATGTTCACCGCAGGCGTTCTCGATGTACTGATGGAAAATAATATCGATTTTGCAGGCGCGGTTGGCGTATCTGCAGGAGCCACCTTCGGATGCAATTTCAAATCGCGACAGATAGGGCGCGCCATCCGTTACAACAAAAGGTTCTGCCGGGATCCCAGATACTGCGGCATACGTTCCCTGATAACCACAGGGGACCTGTACGGCGCAAAGTTCTGTTACGAGACCCTTCCAAAAGAGCTTGATGTGTTCGACACAGAGACCTATTCCAAAAACCCCATGGATTTCTATGTGGTGTGCACGGACATGAACACCGGCAAGGCAGTCTATCACAACTGCAGGACCGGGGACGGGAAAGACCTGAAATGGATGAGAGCATCGGCATCCCTCCCCGGGGTTTCCAGACCCGTTGTGATAAACGGAAGGAAGCTGTCAGACGGCGGCACCGCCGACTCCGTGCCTCTTAAGTTCATGGAAAAGATGGGCTTTGAAAAGAATGTGGTGGTCCTGACACAGCCAGCCGCCTACAGGAAACAGACCCTTAAAAATTTCTGGCTCATAAAGCTTATGATCCATCGCTATCCCGCCCTTATAAAAGCCTTGGAGACCAGGCCGTACCGTTACAACAAAAACATCGCGTACATAAGGGAAAGAGAACAGGCGGGGGAGGCATTTATAATCTGTCCCGAGGAATCTCTTGACATAGGAGCCATGGAGAAAGATCCCTCTGAACTGGAGAGAGTCTATCAAACCGGCAGAAAAAGGGCGGAGACCCTGCTGCCGAAGCTTAAAGAATACATAAAAGAAGCGGCCAGTCTGAACTGACCGCTTCTCCTTAAGCATTTCCCACCAGAATACCGGACTGTGTATCCTCCGGGCTGCAGATCAGTAGTTCTCTGCATGTACCTCAAAATAGCTCTGGGGATGAGCGCATACAGGGCAGACCTCAGGGGCATTGGTTCCAACAACTATGTGCCCGCAGTTTCTGCACTCCCATACCTTGACTTCGCTCTTTTCAAAGACCTTTGCAGTCTCAACGTTCTTGAGCAGAGCCCTGTATCTCTCCTCGTGGTGCTTCTCTATCTCGCCGACCATGCGGAACTTCGCGGCAAGTGCCTTGAAGCCCTCTTCCTCTGCGGTCTTGGCAAAGCCTTCATACATGTCGGTCCATTCGTAATTCTCTCCTTCTGCCGCTGCAGTGAGATTTGCCGCAGTGTCTCCGATGCCTTCCAGTTCCTTGAACCACATCTTCGCATGCTCTTTCTCGTTGTCAGCAGTCTTCAGGAAAAGGGCAGCTATCTGCTCATATCCCTCTTTCTTTGCAGTGCTGGCGAAGTATGTGTATTTATTTCTCGCCTGTGACTCCCCGGCAAATGCTGTCTGAAGATTCTTTTCAGTCTGTGTTCCTGCATATTTGTTTGCCATACAAAACCTCCTTATAATATTGTCTACAGTATCTCAAGGGTCCCGCAACCCTGATCTGGGATGCTGTTACGGCGTATCCACCGTCCTTTAGTTTGTTCAATGAGTATATCATAGGACCATTTACGCCGCAAACCATTTTTTTGAGGAAAATTCCCTTGTAAATAAAGGTTTTACGGGGCTATCGCCCCCTGCGGCCCCGACTATATATGGTGTCGGTCAAAAAAAAATCCACAAAATGTCCGATTTTCTATTGCAATACA
>JAILIO010000261.1 GCA_024695225.1 Lachnospiraceae bacterium | reverse complement strand
TCCCATCCGAGCACACAGTCCCCGCATAACTCCAAAGAGATGAAGAAGATGAAAGATTCATACAGAGAGCAGGGCGGATACAGGCGATATCGTCGTCCATATCGCCGTAGCTGCCACCGTAAGCATCAACGTAGCCACTATCGCTGACATGCGAGAAATAATAACTATCTTTACCGAGCGAACGGAGCCACCACCAATCAGACACTCCGGCAACTTCAGCATAGTAGCCGGGCTTGTCATCAGTGAACTTCGTTGTGACTGCCACACGGGTGGGGTCATCATCCGTGCAATCCTGTGTGTCCGCATACGAAGAACTTGAAAATTCATTTTTGACAAAACCGTAGCCGGCTGTCATTGCTTCTTCCAAAGACAAGCAGAAAATCTTGTCCTGAGTGTCGTTACCGCCTTTAGTTTCCCCATAGACCGGATTATCCGGATTTGTCAGATCATAGGTAATTATCTTGTTTCTTTCAGACTCAGAAAATGCGTTGTATATGAAGCTATTATCGCCTGTAAAGTCATAATTAGCTAAATTCTGTTTACCATCATATCCGTTCAGGTATGACCTCATGGTACAGGTCTCCCAAGTGACATCAGCATAGGATTCATTAGGCTCTACTATATCTATCAGCTTGTCAGCAAGTAGAAGGGCATTCCCGTTTTTATCTATATTTAACACCCGCCACTTGACAGGTTGTTTTTTATCGGCAAGATATGTCTTCGCTTCACCCTCAAACTCATAAAGTTCGTTTCCATCTTGATCTGTGTAATACTTATATGTATGATAACCATCCGGCTCATACTCTGTCACTGTCGTATCCTTTGAGAAGCAGTACCCGTCCCCATTAGTATCCTCCTGCCAATAATTCCCAAACCATATGCAGTCCCAAGTCGAAACCCCACCGCTTGTTCTGGGTTTATTTATCTTGCTCACATCCCCTGTACCTGCGGGTTCAACAACACTTACCGTACATGTTGCAGTGTGTCCCCCATCATTCGTTTTTACTGTTATTTTGGCCGTTCCTTCCTTCTTTCCTGTCACTACTCCCTTTGAGCTCACCGTAGCTATGGTATCATCTGATGAACTCCAGGTGACTGTCTTATCATCTGCATCCGAGGGCGTGATCACGGGGGTCAGCGTCCAGGTTCCTCCCTCTACGACAGTCAGTTCAGCTCTGACCGCAACGCCATTGACATGTTTCACCTCTGCAGGTCTCTCTGAGACATTCACCCTGCACTTCGCTTCCAAGCCCCCATCATTTGTCCTGGCGATGATAAAGGCATAGCCCTCCGTTTTCCCTGTGACCACTCCTTTTTCATCAACCTCGGCCACACTTTCATCAGTGGATCTCCAGCTGACAGACTTGTCAGTTGCATCAGCGGGGGTGATCATCGGAACCAGTTCCCTGGTATCCCCCACAAATATGTTGTTCTCTGAAAGAGTGAATTTAATTCCGTTGACTGAAACAGTAGGTTTCTTTTCCACGGTCACCCTGCAAGTGGCTTCAAAGCCGCCGTCATTTGTCTTTGCGGTGATGTCGGCGTATCCCTCGCCCACACCGGTCACCACGCCGTTTTCATCAACCACGGCCACCTTGTCATTCGATGAACTCCATTCCACAGTCTGATCCCAGGCGTCAAAGGGATAGATCACAGGCCTCAGGGTTATGCTGCCATCTTCCTCTACCTTCTCTGATCCGGGAAGAACAATGCTCCTCACGGCAATATCTTTTTCATCTTTCTTCTCAGGCTGGACCTCGTCCTTCGTGCCGTCAGAATAGATCTTTCCCGCAAAGCTCCATAGCGAGGAATCGGACAGAGTCAACCTTATGGCAGGGCGGATACCGGTGGCCTGATCGTTCGCGGCACTCCCTTGTGCCCTGATGCTCCCCTCGTTGTCCACTCGGGCAGCCTGTGATGTATACCTGCCCGGAGAGCGGAGCCACCAGGCACCTGCGGAACCGGCAGCCAGTCCCAAAGCGTTTTCGGCATACTGTGAAGCAAAGGCCTTTCTGGTTACATCCGGTTCTGTATATGCCTTTGAAGAAATAAAATCATTTACTTCAAAGCCATACTCCGGATTCATAGCCTCAGAGACAGACAGGCAGAAAACCAGATCCTCCGTATCCTCACCGCCTTCAGTATCGTCATATATGGGATTGTTCTCATTTTCAAGCAGGGAAGAAATGATGCCTTTTCTTTCCGAGGCGGAGAATGCGCTGTCCACAAACCCCTTAGTTAAATAATCCCCTGTTCCGTTAAGGAAAGCCCTGAGGGAACTGGTCTCCCAGGTCACCTCCGCTGCCTCCGTATTATAGGGCGCGGCATCCAGGAGTTTGTCGGAAAGCAAAAGGACCGTGCCGTCGTCATCCATTTCCAGCACCCTCCATTTTATGGGTTCTTCTTCATAAGTCCCATTGGTTTTCCCTTTGGATTGGGGATAACTTCCAAACCAGATGCCGTCCCATACCGTTTTTTCGTCTCCTGTGGTTTCCGGAGGCTTGACCACGAATGGTTCCACCGTAACCCTGCATACAGCATCCCAGCCTCCGTCATCGGTGACCACAGTGATATCGGCATATCCCGGACCAACTCCGGTGACGACGCCGTCCTTGACCACCGCCACATTCTTATCGGAGGAGGACCAGGTTACTCCCTTGTAAGTTGCATTTTCGGGATAAATGGTGGGAGTGAGAGTAATGCTCATTTTTTCCATTACGGTCTCGCTGTCGGGAAGTGAGACATCCTTCACTTTTACCCTTGGCTCTTCCTCATTCATCGTGCCGTCAGAGCACACAGTTCCCGCATAGCACCAGAAATCCTCGTTGTCTGTCAGATTTATCCTCAGAGCCGGACGAATGAAACGTCCAGGTGAATAAACATAAGTGTGTTTTGCGCTCATCTTGCCGGTTGTAGAGATTCCGGACACATAATATGAATCTCCGATCTGGGTCCTGAGGAGCCAATTCCCCTTTCTTTTGTTTTGCCCGATCGTGGAAGCCCCTGTTCTGGTATATGAATAACTCGTATCATAAGCCACCCTGGTAGGATCGTCCGCCGTATCGGCATAATAATTACCGCTGGTGAGAACGACATAGCTTTCCACAAAACCATATCCCGGATTCACTGACTCATCCATAGACAGGCAGAATATCTTGTCCTCCGTATCAGGACCGCTCGAAGTCCAATCGAACCAGTTGGTATCATTTACCACCGTTCCTTCTTCAATAACCTCTATTTCCTCTTCAGAAAACGCTTCGGTCAGAAAGCCTGATGAAGAATAATCATTCCCTGCCGCATTGACAGTACCGTCATACGAATTGAGGTATGACCGAAGCGTACAGGACGCCCAGGGTTCCACCTTATATTTATTGTTAGCATTATCGTTAAATAAGCAGCTGTCCAGCAGCCTGTCAGAAAGAAGAAGCGCATTGCCATCATCATCGATGTCCAAGATGCGCCATTTTATGGCTGTTTTTTCGTCATTTCTATCATACTTTCTATCTCCGTTTGTATCCTGATCCTGCCAGTATTTCCCGAGCCAGACGCAATCCCAGGTAGAGACTCCGGAAGCCGTGGTCACAGGATCCTTAAGCTCACCCTGGGAAACCACGGTGACATCACATTCCAAAGTATCAAACGGATGCTCTTTACAGGTATATGTAATGCAGGCACTGCCCTCATTCAAGGCCAGGACCACACCATTTTCATCCACCTGAGCTACTGTAGGGTCATCCGTGTCCCATTCTCCGGAAAGGCACTTCTCACCAGTCGGATGGTATACAG
>JAILIO010000248.1 GCA_024695225.1 Lachnospiraceae bacterium | reverse complement strand
AACGCTGTCAACAGTGTCCATATCAAAGGCTTCCGCAAATTCCCTGATGCCCTCAAGCATTTCTGTCAGCTCATCTTTTGATATCTCCGGTTTCTCTGACATGTCTGCGCCGCCCCTTTCACCTGCTCCCGTGACAGGGCGGAGTTTCTCCTTGTAACTCCGGTACAGTTCAAGTGCCGGCACGGTCTTTTCCTCTATCTCCCCCAGTATCTCTCCTGCCCTTTTTGTCTCTCCGGCCGCTTCAAGCTTCTGATATTCATTCCCCAGGTTTTCAAGTTCCAGCGCCATGGCTGAGAGCTCACCGGCCCCTATAAGCCTGGAGGAAGATTTCAGTGCATGGACATGGACCGTGTAGTCCTTCATCTTCCTGTCCAAAAGTTCCCGCTCTATCCTGTCTGAATCGTCATCGATACTCATATCGTACCTTTTGATGACATCCACAAGGGTCTCTTCGTCCCCTGAATTCTTTATGCCTTCGCTTAAGTCGATGCCCTCTATCTCCCTGAGGGCCGGGACAAATGACTCCTGTTTATCCGCGGCCTCCCGGGTCTCAGCGCCTTCATTTTCCAAAGGCTTTTTTTCTATCTTCTCCTCCGGCAGAAACTTCTTAAGGGATTTCTTTAGGGAATCATAGCTCACAGGTTTCGTCATATAGTCTGTGAAGCCTTCATTCATATACATTTCCCTGCTGCCGGATACTGCATTCGCCGTGAGGACTACGACGGGGGTGTCTGAGTTTTTATTGTCCTCAAGCTTTTCCATGGCATGCAGTGTCTCTATGCCATCCATATCCGGCATCATATGGTCAAGATAAATAATATCGTATTTTTTCGATTTTACAAGTTCCAGTGTCTTCGCCCCGGAATCCGCAGTGTCTATCTGTATCCCGGTCCTTTTAAGAAGCCTGGTCACCACAAGGAGATTGTTCTCAGTGTCGTCAGTTACAAGGATATTTGCAGTGGGAACATAGAAATCATCGTTTTTATTTGTGCTGCCCTCCTGGGGTACATATTTCCTGAAGGCCTCCGAGAGATCACCTATCTCTTCCCATTTCACCACCTCCTGTTTCACTGAGAAACTGAACACAGATCCCTTTTCATATTCCGACTCCACCTTGAGTTCAGACCCCATGGCTTCCAGGAGCTGCTTTGTTATGGACATGCCAAGTCCTGTACCCTTGACCGCTTTATTCCTGACCTGATCCAGCCTGTCAAAGGCAGAGAAGAGTTTTTCCATATCTTCTTTTTTTATCCCTATACCGGTATCCCTGATAGAAATGTTCAGCATCATATATTCTCTCGTGCCGGGGATCTCTTCAAATCCCACACTGAGTGTTATGCCACCCTTCTCCGTATATTTCACGGCATTGGACAGGATGTTGGTCATGCACTGTTTGATCCTGATCTCATCCCCCTTGAGCAGGTGCGGGGTATTGGGATCCACATTCACATCGAAAAACAATCCTTTATCATTTGCCTGTGACATAGTCATGGTGACCGCATCGTTTATGGTGGATGTGAGTTCATACATGGTGGGTATTATTTCCATCTTCCCCGCTTCTATCTTGGAGAAATCAAGGATGTCGTTGACCAGGGCCAGCAAGGTCTTACCGGCTCTCTGTATATCCCCGGCATATCTGCCGATCTCAGAGTCCTTATTTTCCAGGAGGATCATCTCGTCAAAGCCCAGCACTGCGTTTATGGGTGTCCTGATCTCATGGCTCATGGATGAGAGAAAGGCTGATTTTGCATCGCTGGAAGCCTTTGCAACCTCCAGCTCGTTTTTTATCCTGTCCTCTTCCCTCAGGCGTTCCAAGTAGTTCTCCATATCCTCAATGGTCTTCACAAGAGCCATGTGCAGATCCTTTATCTCATCATGGCTTTTTACTTTTATCCTGGACAGTTCCTCCACCCCTTTTATGCTTCCGTCTTTATTTGAATATGCAAAGTTCTTCATGGTACGGGACATTTCCCTTATGGGGCGCGCCACAGTAAACTGCAGGTATGCAGTGGCGGCAGCGGATATTATTATGGCGGCGGAAAACAGGATCATGATCAGTCTGAAGGAAAATGCAAAAATGATTCTGTGGTCCAGTTCCCTGACATCCCTGAAGGGGTTAAATCCCCTGTCGTCATTGAATACATGTTCTCCAAGATCGATGGCGTTTTCCATATTGTCTCTCAATTCGGAGACGCTGCCGAAATTAAAGCCCACCACAGTGCCATCTTTTAACTGAAGCATCGCATCATCCCGGGGACCCGTCCCCGTTTCCTCCCGGGGCTTCGGTAGTGTCCCTGCACTCCTCTGCTGAGTTCCCTCTTCTGCGGGCTGAGGTCCACCTTCTCCGGAGGGGGCTGTCATGTCTTTGGTGCTTTCATTATCTGTATGATCTGTCCCTGCGGTCACTCCGGCCACTGCCGTCTCTCCGGATCCTTCTGTTTCTCCGGCCACTGCTATCTCTCCGGATCCTTCTGTTTCTCCCGCCACTGCCGTCTCTCCGGCCTCCTTCTCCCGATCTTCTCTTCTGTCATTGGCTACGGTGGTAATGATATCAGTGTCTGTTATAGATATCAGATGAATGGAAACAAATGCCGCAAGTATGGTGATCATCATGGCTTCCACGGCAATGACCCTTGTCACTCTGAAAGAGAGTCTTGATGACATATCACGGATAATGTCATCTATCCATGTTTCACGCTGCTTTTCTTCATTTACATAAAAGATCCCGTTGGGGAAGAGAAGTTTTATGTTGTCGGGAAGATATCTGTACAACAGATAAGCCATGATCATGGCTGCTTCGCTTTCAGGCACGGCAAATAAAAACGCCTTGAACATATTGAGCCCCAGGTCCATTCCCAGCTGTCCTGTCTGGGTTATCCTGAGCACAAGGATCTGGAGAGGTCCGGTGAGAAACGCTATAACTACTCCAAAGAGCAGGGACTTAGGCAGGCTTTTAAATAACTTCTTTTCAGTTACCGTTGATACTGCAAGGACTGCCAGGAGGTAGACCGTCATCACATACGTGCTCATGGGGTCCGTAACCACCCTGAATATGGTGGTGAGCACCACTCCTATAATTGCGGGCACATATCCGCACAGTATGGCTATCAGGAAAAGGGGAAAGAATTCCGTGTAAAATAACATATCCCCGGAGACAAAATGGTGGGCCGCCATGCTGCCTCCCGACAGCAGCACAGTCAAAATTACGGTAGTCAACCGCCTGTTTTTTACAATATCTTTCATATACTGAAATCCCCGCAAAAATACTTATCAGATCATCGGTTTCTGTATTTTCAGCTTATTCTCTCGTAGACCTTTTTCATGGACAAGCCCTGCACAACTGTGGTGAAAAATACGATGGCATATGTGCAGCCCAGCACTATATGATATGTGTTATCCGGAAGCATAGAATACGTACTCATGGCAAGAGCTATTGAAAGTCCGCCCCTGAGTCCACCCCAGGTCAGGAGTTTTGCAAAATTCACGGGACTGTATCCGTCAGGTAGCTTTCCCATGAGAAAGGTGCTTAAGTACAGGCTCGCGAAACGGGCTGCCAGGTTACAGAGAACAGCCATAGCAGAGAGCAGCAGCACTCTCTCCATCTGCAGGATCCTGACAAATGAAAGCCCCAGCATCACATAGAGTACGGAATTCAGGACAGTATCTATGATCTCCCAGAATTCTTCAAATTCAGACATGTCTTTATTTGCGCATTCCCTGTCTGTCAGGGTGGCGTACATGACTCCGCAGACCACAGATGCTATGGCCCCGGAGCATTCCAGTCTTTCACACATGAAGTATGAAAGGGAAACAGAAAGAAGGCTTATAAATATCCTGCGTTTGCTGTCGTCAGTCCCTGCAAAAAGCCTGAACAGTATGACGGAAATCAGAACCCCTATCACAACTGCCCCCAGGATCTCCTGAAACAGCACCTGAAAGAAACTGCCTCCTTTCTCCATGGTCACCATGCCGGAGAAACACACAAAAAGCGCCACCCCCACCCCGTCATTCAAAAGCGACTCGCCCTGGATGACAAAGCTGACATTTGCGGGGAGGCCGAATCTGTTCAGTATGCTGGTGGCTGCTATAGGGTCCGTGGGGGCTATGATGCTTCCAAACATAAGGCACATGGGAAGTGAAAATGACAACCCGAGCAGTGCAGATATCCCATAAAACAGGAGACCGTAAAAGACCGCTCCCAAAAACGTGGTGACAAAAGCCAGCACTCCCACCGGTCTCATAAGCCGTTTGAAATCCCCGACCTTCATATGGCAGGAACCTGCAAAGAGCATGAAACAAAGGACTCCCTCCATCAGGAACCCCTCCAGGTCAAACACCTGTACCTGTGAAAGAAGACCGCTCATTGTGCTTCCTTTCAAAGCTGCAGTGATGACCGTGATCACAAGCCCTGCGATAACGGAGAAGAGCATCAGGGAGATCTCATAGGTCAGCTTTGTCACTTTTTCATTGAAATAGCCTATAACTACGATCAAAAGCAGAAGAAATACCGCATTACCCAAAAAGCCTGACATCATTCACTCCTCCATTATCTGAACTGCCGTGAAATCTCACAGCATTATTTACAAAAGTAAAATTAAAAAAAGCATTATTTTTATGATTTTCCGCAGTTTTGATCACATTTACCGTAGAAAATCTTTAACTGCAATGATATAATTTTCTGAATAAAAACACAAATCGTTTCAGAGAGGTATCAGAATGAAAAAAGCAGATGTATTTTTTACAGACTTCAGAACCACAACAGGCGTGAGCCAGTGCCTGAAGCTCCAGAATCTCTGCAGGGCTGCAGGGATCTCCGACATCGACTTCGACAATAAATATGTGGCTATAAAAATGCACTTCGGAGAGCTTGGCAACATGGCCTATCTGAGGCCAAACTATGTAAAGGCTGTGGCGGATCTGGTAAAAGAGTTGGGAGGCATCCCCTTCCTCACAGACTGCAACACTCTCTACCCCGGTTATCGTTCAAATGCCATAGACCACCTGAAAAATGCAGAGATGAATGGTTTCAATTCCATCACCACAGGCTGCCATGTGATCATAGGCGACGGGCTCAAGGGTACGGACGATGTTGAAGTCCCTGTGGAAAACGGTGAGTTCTGCAAAACTGCCCTTATCGGCCGCGCACTTATGGACGCAGACATAGTGATCTCCCTCACCCACTTCAAGGGCCATGAATGCACGGGTTTTGGCGGCGCTCTGAAAAACCTGGGCATGGGCGGAGGAAGCCGGGCAGGCAAAATGCAGCAGCATAACGAAGGACAGCCCGTGATAGAAAAAGAGCTGTGCAGGGGCTGTCAGAAATGCGCCACACAGTGCGGAAGCAATGCCATTTCCTACGGCGATGACCACAAGGCATCCATAGACCCCGAAAAGTGCAAGGGCTGCGGACGCTGTATCGGAGCCTGCCGTTTCGACGCCATCACCACCATTGACGACACTGCAAATGAAAAGCTCTGCCGGAAGATCGCAGAATACACCCAGGCCATATGCCACGGAAGACCCACCTTCCATGTAAGCCTCATCATGGATGTGTCTCCCAACTGTGACTGCCATGACGAAAATGATGCCCCCATCCTGCCAAACATCGGCATGCTGGCCTCATTCGATCCTGTGGCTTTGGACCAGGCCTGCGCGGATCTCTGTCAGGAAGCAACTCCCATAAGGAACAGCCAGTTGGGAGACAACCTGGCAAAGCCCGGCTGGCGGCGTTACAACGACCACTTCATGGACAACAACCCCAGTGTCCGCTGGAAGG
>JAILIO010000247.1 GCA_024695225.1 Lachnospiraceae bacterium | reverse complement strand
TGGGGGATATGTCTTCCGACGAGGTTGTCTTTGTTTCCAAAAGCATAGGGACAGCGGTGGCGTCCGCATACGCCATGAAAAAGAACCTGAAAGTCCGCCATATTTGGTTTTCCCCTTTGGAAATGATGGGAAATTTTGCACAGGAAGAAAGCGGGATCCTGTTTTACGGGGACAACGACCCCTACGCCGGTCACGAAGCGATCGAGAGGCTGGCCGGGGAGAAAAAGCTTGAAATGCACAGGGTACCCGGGGGAAATCACTCCCTGGAGACCGGGGATGTCCACCGGGACATCGAAAACCTTGGGAAGATCATGGAGCGGGTAGAGGATGTGCTGACCGACCGGAACATATACCGCTTTTTGGTGCAGGCAATGGACGGAACGGTGAAGGAGCTTTCCGGGTACAGGGGGAAGGTGCTGCTCATCGTGAATTCAGCCACGGGATGCGGATTTACCCCTCAGTATGAGGCTCTTGAAAAGTTCTATCGCACTTACAGGGATGAGGGCTTCGAGATTTTGGATTTCCCATGCAATCAGTTTGACAGGCAGGCTCCGGGCAGCGCATCGGAAATACACAGTTTCTGCACCTCCCGATACGACATTTCCTTTGAACAGTTTGCGAAGGTTGATGTGAACGGGGAGAACGAGACAGAGTTGTTTTCCTATCTCAAGGGGAAGCAGGGTTTTCACGGTTTCGGGGATTCGCCGGATGCCCGGTATCTGAGAAAGAAACTGGAAAAGGAAAACCCAGGTTATGAAGAAACCACGGACATCAAGTGGAATTTCACCAAGTTCCTGATCAGCAGGCATGGCGAGGTGGTGGAACGGTTTGAACCCACGGAGGACATGAATGTCATAGAGGCTGCCATCCGCGAGGAAATAAAGGCCTGATAAGGGATGAATGCTGTGCAACTATACCCGGAGAGGCTGTGATCCTAAGTGGCTGAATGAGGAAGATGGGATTTCTGTCAAATCCTAAGTGGCTGAATTAGGAAGACAGGATTTCTGTCAATTGTCCCAAATTGCGATATATGGTAAAATTCCACGTTGTAGAGACCGGTTTTATTTGGCGTCTCTTTATGGAGGAATGGCCCTTATGCTTTATACATGTCCCAACTGCGGAGCGGGTATGGTGTACGATGCCGATGCCCACTCGTTAAAGTGCGAATCCTGTGGAAATCTTTATGAAAGCGCGCCTGAAACGGGTCAGGAGGACAGGCCCGGCGCATCCTGTTCCAACTGCGGGGCGCCCATTGAGAACGCAGAGAAAAAGATCACCTATTTCTGTCCTTATTGCAGTTCATGGATGCTTCTGGACTCAAACATTGTCCATGAGGGGCTCAGTCCCCAGAAGATACTCCCGCCCAATTCAGGGAAGGCCAAGGCCCTTGAGAAAATAAGAACAGCCTTCGACGGCATAGCATTCATGCCGGACGATTTTCTCTATCCCGAAAACACTTCAGGGATCAAGGGGGAATATGTGCCTTTCTTCCTGTATGAGGTGGAGGCCGGCGGTACCATGGTCTTTGACTGTGAGAACACCACCTCCTGGGATTCGGGGAACACAACCTATACAAAACACGATATCTACAGGGCTACCAGGACCTATCAGGCAAAGTATGTGGATGTCCCCATCGACGCTTCCGACCGAGTAGAAGACAGGGTCATAGACAGGATCGCCCCCTTCGACCGGACGGATGAGAGGGAGGGACTGCCGAAGAATATCCTGCCGGGTTACGAGATGTCCGTATTTGACAAGCCCCCGGACAGCGAGGAGTATGATCAGAGAAGCGGTGTGTGGGCAAAGGAATCCGCCGAGGATGTGGTCATGGACTCGGTGATGCACTTTGACTCCGTGAAACTTGCACAGGAGCAGTTCTCGTCCAAAAACACCAAAAGCACCTACGCATTTTTTCCAATATATGAATACAATTACACCTACGGTTCATCCACAGGTGATCCTGAGAAGGACAAGAAGAAGCAGTACACGATCTATGTGAACGGCACCAATGACCGGGTGTCCGGCCGGGTGCCCATATCCTATTTCAAACTGAACCTGCACTTTATCATCGAGGCCGTGTGCGCAGTGGTGGGGGTCGCCGCCATAGCGGGGATACTGCGGCTGCTGTAGGACATGGACAGCGGGGTTCAGAAGGTTTTTATTTACGATCCGAGGAGATTAAATGGCAAGAGAAAAGCATTATAACAGTGCAGACAGGAGAGAGCACAAGATTCTGCTGGGGTTTATCATAACGGCAGTGGTGCTGCTCCTCATATGGATCGCACTGACAGCGATCAGATACGGTTTTGAAGAGCCTGCGACAGAGCGCACAAACCCTCAGCAGGCGGGCACTCCCAGGGTTTACGACTATGCCGATATGCTGACCGATGAGCAGGAGAACAGGCTGGAAGACGCCATAGTATCTGCAGAGCAGCAGATCCTGGGCGACATAGTCATCGTCATAGAAAACGAATCCTTTGAGAAAATGTACGGCGTTCACTACGATTCGGAGGATGAGTCCACAGCCTATAACTGTATAAAGGATTATGCCCAGAGATTCTGGGATGAAAACGGGTTTGGATGGAACGCCCCAGGGGATACCGGAAACGGGATCATCCTGGTGGACAATGTGTACCGCGAATCCAACGGCTACGTCTACACCTGGACTGCGGGTTCCGGCGATATGCGTCACAAGGTGGGAAACAGTTCCTGTGAGAAGCTGACACAGGATTTCATAAACCGCCTGCCCTCCACTGTAGGCTATGACGATCTGTACCTGCAGTATTCAGACACCTATGCAGACGCCCTTATGGCCTTTGTAAATGACTGCGCATCCTTCGGGGAACTCCTGAAGGGGACTTCCGGCTGGGCGGCTTTCTCGCCTGAGGGGATAGCGGCAGGGATCGGCTCAAACCTGATCTTTGTGGGAATCCTTGTGCTGATACTGATTGGTCTTTTTGTGGCAAGACAATTTGCCATCCGGGCAGCGGATCCGGACGCAGTGAAATCCGGGAAAAAGAGATCCCGCAAGTCGCTTGGAAAGGGGATCGAGCAGGTCGTAATTTATGTGATAATGGTTGTCGCTATCTTGATGGGTCTGATGACAGACCAAACCTGGATGATAATGTTGGCCATCATAGGCACCGGTCTATACAAGACTTTCTCCAGGAACCGGAATAGAAATAAACCCGCGAATGGAGCGCCCGTAATGGGGGCGGACGGAAGGCCTGTGGCGGGACAGGACGGAAAGCCGGCGACAGATGCATCTCCGGATCAGGAGAAACCGGGGGAAGGCCGGGCCGGAAAGAACAAACAGCGGGGATTCTCTGTGAAAGAGGATCTGAGGCCTGAGGATTTCAGATTTACTGTTAGAAATGATCTGTTTGTGAGAACTTATACCACGGCGGTCACCCATTCCAGCGGCAGCGGAGGCGGCGGAGGTGGCGGAGGCGGCCACTCCGGCGGAGGCGGACACAGATGATACAGATGCCACTGAGGATACAAGGGACACAAAGAATATAGACGACACGGATGCCACAGAGGATACATGTTACACGGATGCCATAGAGGATACATGTGACATGGATGCCACAGAGAATACAGATGGTACAGATGCCACAGAGGATACATGTGACACGGATGCCACAGAGAATACAGATGGTACAGATGACACAGAGGATACATGTGACATGGATGCCATAGAGGATACAGATGGCAAAAATGGCATAGATGACATAGATGATACAGCTTATACAGCTGATATGGATGACACAAGGGATACAGAGTAAAAACGGCAGATTTTGCAGGAATGGCAGTCATTTCTGCGGCGGGCACAGATAAGGAGGTCCTTATGTCCAGTTTGAAACTTGATACCATCATAGATCACATGAAACTGACCAACCTGACGACTGAGGTGGACACTTCATCCATAAGGGTTAAGCAGCCGGATATCAACAGGATCGCCCTGCAGATGGCGGGGTACTTCGAGCATTTCGAGTCCACCCGGCTCCAGATCATAGGTTATGTTGAGTATTCCTATATGAACAGCCTGCCTGAAAAAGAGAAGGAAACCACTTACGAACGCCTTCTTTCCTATGAGATCCCGGGCATCGTGTTCTGCCGTGATCTGATCCCGGATGAACTGTTCAGGAAAAAGGCGGTGGAGCACGGAGTGCCCCTTCTGGTGACTCACAAGGCCACCAGCGCATTTATGGCTGAGATCATCAGGTGGATGAACGTGAAGCTGGCCCCCAGGATCTCGATCCACGGGGTGTTTGTGGATATTTTCGGCGAGGGTGTACTGATCACCGGTGAAAGCGGCATAGGAAAATCAGAGGCTGCCCTGGAGCTGGTCAAGCGCGGACACAGACTGATCTCCGATGATGTGGTGGAGCTCAGACGCGTATCCGATGAGACCATAATAGCTTCCGCCCCGGATGTGACCAAGCATTTCATCGAGCTAAGGGGTATCGGGATCATCGATGTTAAGGCCCTTTTCGGCGCATCCTCAGTCAGGGAGACCCAGAGCCTCGACCTGGTGATCAGGCTTGAGGAGTGGGATAAGGACAGGGAGTACGACCGCCTGGGGATGGAGGAGGAATTTACGGAATACCTGGGAAATAAAGTCGTCTGCCATTCAATACCCATAAGGCCCGGACGTAATCTGGCCGTCATCTGTGAGACTGCAGCCGTAAACCATCGTCAGAAAAAGATGGGATACAATGCTGCCCAGGAGCTCTACAGGAGAGTCCAGGAGTCCATGGCCCACCGCAGGACCGACGAAGAGGACGAGTGAGGCCCGGGTGATCGTTCTGGGGGCGTGAAGTAGTATCGAAGTGTACATAAATGGTGATCGAAACGGCTGTAGAGCAGTGCGATCGGAGCGGTCGTGAAGCATTGCAGGGAATGTCATGACATATTGCGATGGCGATCCTGAAAGGCTGTGATGCCGGATATGATGGGCCGTGATGGCGGATATGAAAGGCTGTGATGCCGGATATGAAAGGCTGTGATGCCGGATATGATGGGCTGTGATGGCGGATATGATGGGCCTTGATGGCGGATATGAAAGATTGCGATGGTGGTCACGGGGTATGACCGCCGGTTAAGAGAGGGTGCAGATATGAAATATATTTACGGTGTGGATATCGGCGGAACGACGGTAAAGATAGGCCGTTTTACAATGACCGGGGAACTCCTTGAAAAATTTGAGATCCCCACCAGAACAGAAGAAGACGGAAAGAAGATACTTCCGGATGTGAGAACGGCCATATATGACCACATCGATCAGGTGAATGCCGATGTGGAAGAATTCATGGGTATCGGAGTGGACGTGCCGGGACCTGTGGACAAAAAGGGCATCATCCACAACGCAGCCAATCTGGGCTGGAAGACCTTCAATCTCGAAAATGAGCTTCACAGGCTGTTCGGTGAAGAGTTCCCGGTAAAAGCCCTGAACGACGCCGATGCTGCGGCTCTTGGAGAGCTGTGGAGCGGCTCGGGAAAAGGCTACGACGACCTGATGGTAGTAACACTGGGCACCGGCATCGGCGGGGGAGTTATCTGTAACGGCCACATTGTCACAGGGGGAATGGGTTCCGGCGGCGAGATCGGTCATTTCCACCTGATTGATGACGAGGAGGAGACCTGCGGCTGTGGAAATAAGGGCTGCTTTGAGCAGTACTGTTCCG
This sequence comes from Lachnospiraceae bacterium, assembly GCA_024695225.1. Classification (GTDB taxonomy): domain Bacteria; phylum Bacillota; class Clostridia; order Lachnospirales; family Lachnospiraceae; genus JAEELB01. The sequence goes on along the minus strand of JAILIO010000247.1, from coordinate 1,147 downwards.
CCACCGGACTGGTCCGTATGGCGACGAAATATCTGAGTGAGAACCCCGATGTGGACAGCACTCTCAGGAATGAAGAGATCAGCGCAAAATCCATAATGGATGAGTTCAAGAAGGGTGACCCGGCGGCCAGGGCCATAGCGGAGAAGTACGGATATCTGTTGGGGAAGGGTTTGGCTGTCATCTCATCCATCCTGGACCCGGAGCTGATCCTTATAGGAGGCGGGGTGGCAAAGGCCGGCACCGTGCTGATAGATCTGCTCAAGGATTCATATATGGAGTTTGTTTTCCACACAGGCAGGGATGTGAAGTTTGAACTGTGCAAGCTGGGAAATGATGCCGGCATCTACGGGGCAGCCTTTTATGTGCTGACGGAAGGACTTAAATAAAACCCGCGGGGTCAGCCTGGCAGCGTTATATGATCAGGGTGCCTGCGGCCCCGTTTGAGACATGGCAGCAGGATCCGTAAGGCATACAGGCATATGATGCGTTGCTGCAGCAGGACTTGTAAGGCATACAGGTTTGAAAAGAGCTGTGGCAGCAGGATTTGTAAGGCACACGTGTTTGTGAAGTGATACAGCAGCAGTACCTGCAATGGAACATGGTTTTATCATAGCTGCGGCAGCAGGACAGAGGGAAAATGGAAATAAAAACAGACGAGGCTATGAGCCTCCACACCACATTCCGGACGGGAGGTCCGGCGAAATATTTCATAACAGTAAATGATGCAGATGAACTTAAAAAGGCTCTTTCGGACGCCGAAAGGCCTTTTATCATTGGCAACGGTTCAAACCTGCTGGCAGACGACCGGGGCTTTGACGGCACCGTTATCCGTCTTCAGGGGACTTTCACGGAAATAAAAACAGAGGGAAATAAGATCTCAGCGGGCTCAGGGGCACTACTTTCCACCGCAGCCCAGGCGGCAGCTGAGGCCTCCCTGACCGGCATGGAATTTTCCTACGGCATCCCCGGGACTGTGGGTGGCGCAGTGTTCATGAATGCGGGAGCCTTTGGCGGAGAGATGCGGGATGTGGTTGAGAAGGTCACCCTTTTTGACAGGGAAACCGGTGAGATAACCGATATCCCCGGGGAGGACATGGGCTTTGGCTACAGAAAAAGTATCCTGAAGGGCCCGGACCCACTTGAGTTC
>JAILIO010000236.1 GCA_024695225.1 Lachnospiraceae bacterium | reverse complement strand
GGGCTTAACTCCGACGATATGGACAAGGTGGCTGAGGCCATCTCCATCGTGGTAAAGAGCGGGGATGCCGGGATAGACAGCGCAAGAAGTATAGTTAACGGTCTTACGGAGAGATATCCTTTGACCTGAGTGAGGCAGATTATGAAACATGTTTACATACTTGGATACGGAACGGAAGGAAGCGAGGATGCGGAGGTGATCTCCGTAAACCGCAGTGTCGTAAGGGAAAAGACCGGTGAAGATCTGGTGGTCAGCCATATACTGGACCTCAGGGAATTCCCCGGCGACATAAATGAAGACAAGATAGTGAATGACTTCAACGTTATCCTGGAAGATCCCGAGACGGATATCGTTGTGGAAACCATGGGAGGCTGCGGAGCGGCCTATGAGTTCACAAAGAAAGCTCTGGAGAAGGGTATAAGCGTCTGCACTTCAAACAAGGCTTTGGTGGCGGAAAAAGGCCCTGAACTCATGAAGATCGCGGAAAGCAATGGGGCAAGATATCTCTTTGAAGCCGCTGTGGGGGGAGGGATTCCCATAATCAGGGTGCTCAGGACCTGCCTCACCGCAGATGACGTGGACGGGATCACCGGGATACTGAACGGCACCACCAATTATATACTCACAGCCATGGACAGGGACGGCGCGGATTTTGACACGGTCCTCAAGGATGCCCAGGATAAGGGCTTTGCCGAGAGGGATCCCTCCGCCGATGTGGACGGATTCGACGCCGGCAGGAAGATCGCAATCCTTTCCTCCCTGGTTACAGGGAAGAATGTAGGCTGGCAGCAGGTCTACACCGAGGGCATATCAAAGATAGAGCAGGCGGATTTTGAATACGCCAGGGTCCTTAAGAGAAAGATAAAGCTTCTGGGTGCTTTCAGAAAAACCCCAAAGGGCGTCTTTGCAATGGTTGCTCCCTTTATGATACCCGCATCCAACCCGCTGTATATGGTGGACGGCGTGTTTAACGCAGTGCTGGTCCACGGGAACATGCTGGATGATTCCATGTATTACGGACAGGGGGCAGGTAAACTGGCCACAGCCAGCGCGGTCACTGCGGATGTCACTGATCTGGCATCCCGGGGAGGCGACGGGGTCAGGTATGTCTGGGATGCAGAGGATATGGAGCTTATGGATTTCTCATCCACCAGGCGCAGATTCTTTGTGAGAGTGGCTGCCGACAAAAAGGAAGAAGCTCTCAAGGCCTTCAGGGGTACCGAAGAGGTGGAAGCTGCCAGAGCAGGCGAGTATGCGTTCATTACCGGCGAAATGTCGGAGAAGAATTTTGATGAAGCCTCGGAGATGATCGGAGGCGTGATCGGAAGGATAAGGCTGGAAGTCTGATGATTAAAACAGTTAAATTCGGCGGGAGTTCCCTGGCCGATGCCGCGCAGTTCAAAAAAGCTGCTGACATAGTGAAGAGTGAAAAGGAAAGATTGTTTGTGGTGCCCTCAGCCCCCGGAAAGAGATTCAAGGGCGACACCAAGGTCACCGATATGCTTTACAGGTGTTATGCCCTGGCGGAGGACGACAGGGATTACACAAAGGCGCTGGACGCCATCAGAGCCCGTTATGACGAGATCGTAAAGGGACTCAAGGTAAAAGTGGATCTGGATTCTGAATTTCAGGCTATCGATACGAATTTCCGGCTGAAAAAGGGCGGGGACTACGCGGCTTCCAGAGGCGAATATCTGAATTCCGTTATAATGGCAGCGGTCCTCAAGAGACCCTTCGTGGATGCGGCTGAGATCATACTCTTTGATGAAAAGGGCAATTTTGATTCCGAGAGGACCAATGACACAGCCAGGGCAAAGCTCAAACCCCTTAAGGAAGGGGCTGTGATCCCCGGTTTCTACGGCTCTCTTCCGGATGGCACAGTTCACACCTTTTCAAGGGGCGGTTCCGATATCACCGGTTCCATCGTATCCAGGGCCGTGATGGCGGATGTTTACGAGAACTGGACCGATGTCTCCGGATTCCTCGTGGCAGACCCCAATATAATAGACAATCCAGTCAGGATCGACACCATCACATACAGGGAACTCAGGGAGCTTTCATATATGGGGGCAGGGGTTCTCCATGAAGAGGCGGTGTTCCCGGTCCGCAGGGAGGGGATTCCCGTTAACATCAGGAATACCAATGATCCTTCAAATCCCGGCACATGGATCGTTGAGAGCACTTGTCAGAAGTCGGAGTACATCATAACCGGCATCGCCGGAAAGAAGGGGTTCTGTGCAGTGAATGTGGACAAGGACCTTATGAATTCCGAGGTTGGTTTCGGAAGGAGAGTGCTCCAGGCCTTTGAAGACAACGGGATAAATTTTGAACATATGCCTTCCGGAATAGATACCATGACGGTTTTCGTGCACCAGAGCGAGTTTATGAGTCACGAACAGAGGGTTGTGGCTGAGATCCACAGGCTGGCGGACCCGGATTCCATTGAGATAGAATCAGATCTGGCTCTCATAGCGGTTGTGGGACGTGGCATGAAGTCCACAAGAGGAACTGCGGGCAGGATATTCTCAGCCCTTGCTCACGCCAGCGTAAATGTAAAGATGATCGACCAGGGTTCTTCTGAGCTGAACATCATAATCGGCGTAAAAAACGATGATTTTGAAGCTGCTATCCGCGCTATCTATGACATATTTGTGATGACGAGGATCTGATCACAGGAAGCAGTTGGAAATGAGGAAAAATGTCAAAGATATCGGAGCTTGAACCCCGGGATTTTTTTGGATATTTTGAAGAGCTTTCAAAGATCCCCAGGCCGTCGGGACATGAAGAGGCTGTGGGGCAGTGGCTCATGGACCTGGCAGAAGAGCACGGTCTTGAGCATCATATGGACTCCCTTGGAAATGTGGTGATCATAAGGGAGGCAGACCCGGGGAAGGAAGACAGGGAACCTGTGATCCTGCAGGGACACATGGATATGGTCTGTGAGAAGGATCCCGGGGTCGAAAAGGATATGGAAAAGGAAGGACTTGACCTTTTGCTTGAGGGCGACATGCTTAGGGCAAAGGGCACTACCCTCGGTGGCGATGACGGCGTGGCTGTTTGCTATGCGCTGTCATTTCTTTTTATGAAAGAATCGTCTTTCCCCAGGATCGAATTTGTCTGCACCGTGTCTGAAGAGACGGGTTTGGAGGGCGCAAACGGTATAGACCTTTCGATGCTAAAAGGGCGCAGGCTTATAAACATCGATTCCGAAGACGAGGGGATCGTGATAACAGGATGCGCGGGGGGAGCGTTGATGGATATAGCCCTGCCTGTGTCCAGGACAGAGGTGACAGAAGGAGCAGTGGTTGACATAACTCTTTCCGGACTTTTGAGCGGACACTCCGGGAATGATATAGATAAAGGCAGAGCCAATGCAGTTATCAGCCTTGGGACACTTCTTGCAAAGGTTTCGAAAGAGGTTGACATAAGATTTATATCCATTGTCGGCGGAAATAAAGACAATGTGATCCCCGGTTCCTGCAGGGCATCTGTGTGGGCCTCCGGTGAAAGCAGGGATGAACTTATGGAACGACTCGGTGTTCTCTCTGAAGAGATCAAAAAAGAGTACCGGGATACAGAAAAGGACATGTGCTTTTCATTTGCATACAGAGCTGCAGACAAGGACAGACCTCTCGACAGAGGATCATCTGACCGTACACTGGATATTCTCTCCTCAATTCCAAACGGGGTCCTTAAGATGGGCGCAGATATGCCCGAAACTTCACTGAACCTTGGTATATGCAGTCTTAAGGCTTCGGATGACACACTCTCCCTTAAGAGTTTTGCCAGAAGCCAGAAGGACTCTGAACTTAAGGCCCTTGTGGACAGGGTCCGGGAGATGTCAGGGAAGGTCGGAGCTGAATTCAATCTCTCAGGTTATTATTCACCCTGGGAGAAAAAGGAGTCTTCACCTCTTCAGGATCTGATACTGGACACATACACGGAACTTACGGGGAAGGAACCTTTATTTACGGAAGTGCATGCGGGACTTGAGTGCGGTATCCTTATGGAGAAACTGCCGGATCTGGATGCAGTGTCCGTGGGGCCCGATCTCTATGACATCCACACCCCGAAGGAGAGGATGTCGGTTTCATCCGTTAAAAGAGTTTATGAATTTTTTGTTAAATTACTTCACAACCTGTGATGATAATGTTATGATTTAAATGAATCATTGTATTTAGGGCATGGAAGCCGATGAGACGGATCCTTTAGGGGAGCCGGAAAAGAGTTTAGAAGGAGGCGGTATTTATGGCGATCTCAGGGATAAGCAGGATATCTGATTCTTCCAAATATTATCAGCAGCTTTCCAGTGGGAAGAAGATAAATTCAGCAAAGGATGATGCGGCGGGGCTTGCTATCTCTCAGAAGATGGAGACCCAGATAAGGGAAGAGCAGGCCAGGGAACAGAGTTACAAGATGAGCCAGGCCATGTCAAATGTGGCTGATGCGGCTTATGCAGGGATGAACTCTTATATTTCCGATCTTACGGCAAATGAGGTCCGTCAGGGAAATGAGCTTTTTGATTCCGATGACATGGCGGCTCTGACAGCGGAAGCAGAAGCCCTGACCGGTGGGGCCGAGGCCCTTCAGGCGGAGACAGTGTTCAATGAGAAACAGGTCATAGCCGATGGCACCGTGGATTTCTCAAGCACAGATGCCATGGCAGCGTCTGTGGGGTTTGCCAGAGCGGTGAACGGAGCGCACTATAATGCCCTCAGCCACAGGATCAACAACAGTGGGATCTCCCAGATAAATACAACGGCGTCCCTCAGCACCATTTCCGATACAGAGATGGGTGAGGCATCAGTCAACTGGAAGAAAGAGACGGCCCTTGAAAGATACAGGGCAGAGCTTCAGCACAAGAGACAGGTGGAGCAGGAGAAGAGGGCTAACGGTTTATTTACCACCATCGGCTGATCCGGAGAGACTTTTGACATGCAGAGATGTCTTGTGCAGTGGTGTATGATCTGCTGAATGTGTTCAGCGCTGAAGCCTTGAGGCTGCAGAGGCATGTGATCCATTTAGGATGCGGTGCCCCTGACAGGCGGGGATGGAATTACTGCTTGACAGAATAGAAAATGTATAGTAACATAATTCGGTCGGGCGCGATGCGAAGCGCAGGCGCCTGATATGCGATAGTAGCTTAGCTGGTAAAGCGCCACCTTGCCAAGGTGGAGACCGCGGGTTCGAATCCCGTCTGTCGCTCTCAAGAAAGCCTGTGTATACAGGCTTTTTTTTATGCCTGAACACAGATGCAAAGGGATGGAGGAAACCGGGACTGTAGCTGTCAAATCTTTATTTTACTCTGAAGTATAGTTATAATACTTCTGTTTGACTGAGGAACCGTCCATATTTTTTATGCAGGGAAGGGAAGGAAGATGATTGAGATAGACCGTCCGGAGGTGACCCGGGCTTTTAATGAGTATATAGAACCCTACGATATGACAGACGACAAGATAAGGCTTAAGGCGGGACACACTTATCGCGTGGCCGGTCTGTCCCACAGGATCGCTGAGGACATAGGACTCTCCGGGGAGGATGTGGATCTCGCTTGGCTTATCGGGGTATTGCACGACATAGGGAGATTTGAGCAGCTTCGGAGATACAATACCTTCAGCGATGCGGATTCCATAGATCACGCGGAATTTGGCGCAGATCTCCTCTTTAAGGAAGGTCTGATCGACCGGTTTTTCAAAGGGACCGCTGAGGAAAAGGATCTCATAGAGACAGCCATAAGGATGCACAATATCTTTGAACTGCCGGAGGATCTGACTGAGAGGGAGTATTTATTTTCCACCATACTCAGGGATGCGGACAAGGTGGACATATTCCGGGTTAATACAGAATTCCCGCTGCCTGTTATATACAATACCACAGACGAACTGTTGAGAACTTCAAAGCTCACCCCTGAGGTGACAGAGGCCAGCAACAGCCATATAACCGTGTTGAAGGCCATAAGAAAGACACCCCTTGACGTCATAGTGGGCCATATGTCCCTGGCCTACGGGCTGGTGTATCCTGTGAGTTACAGGATAACCATTGAACAGGGGTATCTGGAGCAGCTCATGGGATTCAGGACGGAGGATCCGGACACCAACAGGGAACTGGAAAAGATCACATCAGAGATAAGGGGCTGGATGGAGAGCCACAGCAGATGAAGATACTGTATTATCATTGGGGGGAAAACAGCAGGGACGACTGTGTGGAAACCATGGAAAGGCTGGGTCACAGTGTTCATGTGTGGAGCATGACTATGGGAAATTATGCATCCGACCCGGTTTTTCTGGAGACCCTGGACAAAAAACTGAGAAAGGAAGGATACGATATCATCTTTTCTTTTGATTATTTTCCTCTTTTGTCTGTAAGCGCTCTCGACCACAAAATGCCCTATATCTCCTGGGTTTACGATTCGCCTCACCTGCCCCTTGAGTCAGAAACCCTGAGGAATCCGGTGAACAGGGTGTTCGTATTTGACTATGCCCTGGCAGCCCACTATATAAGCGAAGGTTTTGAAAGGGTGGAATACATGCCGCTGCCGGTTAATGTGAAGAGACTGGATGCAATGCTTTCGGGAAACAGGAGCAGTTACAGTCACGAGATCTCATTTGTCGGATCCCTTTACACGGGTGAGTACAATTTTTACGATCAGATCGGATACCTGCCTGATTTTATCAAGGGTATGCTGGACGGCGTGATAGATGCGCAGGAACGTGTATATGGAGTGGATCTTCTGCCCTTTGTCATGACAGACAGTTTCTGTGATGAGATGGGAAAGTATGTGAAAGCAGACCTGGGACCGGGGTTCAGAAACGCCAGGAACAGGATATTCATGAACATGGTAAGGAAAAAGGTTACGGAAAATGAGAGGAAAAGACTGCTCACCCTGGCCGGCGAGAAGTTTAATCTGGATCTCTATTCCGGTTCAAAGTTAGACGGGAAGATGCCTGTGAGATATATGGGCACTGTGGATTATATGAGGGGAATGCCCAGGGTATTCTCGGAAAGCAGGATAAATCTGAACATAACCCTTCGGAGCATCCTCACCGGCATACCTTTAAGGGTGGTGGACATCATGGGGGCAGGAGGGTTCTGCCTCACCAATTTCCAGCAGGAGATGGCGGAATATTTTGAGAACGGAAGGGAGATCGTGTGGTTTGACAGCGCTGAGGATATGCTGGACAGGATGGCATATTATCTCTCCCATGACAGCGAGAGGGAAGAGATCGCCCGGGCAGGACACGAAGCTGCAGCCCGGATGTTTTCCTACGATGTGCTTCTGCCGAAGGTCCTGGGAGACTGAGAGAGGGTGATGCCTGGTTGCGCCGGAAGATGCCGGGTGATGTTATATGCTGCTCTGTGATGCCGTATGAGATCAGGTGATGCCGGGTGATGATCCGG
>JAILIO010000231.1 GCA_024695225.1 Lachnospiraceae bacterium | reverse complement strand
CAAGGAAGATCGGGGATAACAGACATTTTTGAATGCAGTTCCTCCTTCAGCCGCCGGCAGCCATATTTACGGGGATCATGGCAAGACATGCCACAAGATAAATAATGGCGGGCATCACCTGGAGCGCCACAAGCCACGGATTCACATCGGCATTCACTCCCGTGAGGCTATCATGCTGTCCGTTTTGCGTCTTTATTTTCGCGGTCTTCCTGCTGTAGTCCAGGATCAGGACCAGCAGGATCCCCACTGCTCCGACTTCCAGGAGCGTGTGTCCCAGGACCAGCATATGCGGTGAGATCCCCGTCAGGATATCGCCCATAAACACCGTTGGCGAATCTTTGTATAGATAATACAAAATCCCGTTGTGCAGCATCCCGTTGTCGTCGAAGCCGCGGCCATCGGATATGGGCACCGACAGGATGAACCCAAGAGACATAAACATATAGCAGAACATGTAAGGTACGGAAAATCCGGTGTAGCATCCGGCCAGCACAATGAATGGCACCAGTATGAGAAGCCACTGGGGATTCCAGTCCACCATAAGGCAGAAGGCTGTAAGGACAGACAGCGGCATGATCAGATAATGCTCCCGCCTGACCAGATCATTTACAGACAGCCACACTGCGAAGACACATATCAGGCCGGCCGTGAGTATAAACCAGTTTACCGCCTGATCATTTATCAGCATCCTGTCAAAGAAATTGATCTCATTCTGAAGGCCCGAGCGCATTTCCCTGTATCCCGGAAATAAAAACTTTTCAAGGCAGAGATTCACCGCGGGAACGCTTATCAGGACCGCGATATGCAGGGGTATATTCCTGTTTCTGTCGCTGAAATTAAAGAAGCCAAAAGACTGGGTCTTGCCGGCGGTGTTGTTATTTGCATTCACCGTGCTTGATGGGGCGTTGCCGGTGTTGAATACCAGGAGCGCCATGGCCGGGAGATAAACCATCACAGGCATTCCTTTATAGAGAAGGCTCAGGGACATCATGAAGGATGTCATCAGATATCTGCCATCCAGAAACGCTTCGATCCCAAGTATCATGAAAAGCACCGCGAAACAATCGATCTGACCGGTCCCCACGGAAGATACGAAAACGATGGGGGTGATCAGATAGAGTATATCCGCCACCACGATAAACCTTCCATAACCCAGGCGCCTTAAAATATCATTAATCTTTTTTATGGACAGAAATGTGACCAGCAGGATCAGAATGTTTTCCCAAAGCGACCACAGCACGAAATAAGCCCTGCCGATCGCGGCAATGGGCGTTACAATCTCTCCGTGCATAATAAGTCCCGACAGGCAATATACCGGCAGCAGCCAGATGCCGCCGATAATATTGCTGAGGGCACTGTAATTCGCGCGCGAGTATGCGATCAGGTGATCTGCAAAATGAGCCAGATCACCGCTCAACAGGCATTCATCGAACACCGCATACCAGCCTGTTATCAGAAACAGATCCTCGCCGACAAAGATCATAACAGCGACCAGTGTAAGCGCTATACAGACATACCAGATCGGCGTGTAAACATTCTTTTTCGTATTTAAACCATTATTCAAGTAATTAAAACCCTGTCCCAGGTCTGTATTTGTTTCCCGGGATTTCCCAATCTTGTTTCCCCACGGTTCCCGGGGTTAATTTTCCGAGAGTTCCCGATCATGTTTCCGGGAGCTATTTCCAGGCCTTTATTTACAAGCCTTTATTTCCCGGTCTTATTTTATCACTTTCTCGAAGTCGCTGGCAGGATGCTTACACAGCGGACAAATAAAATCTTCCGGAAGTTCCTCTCCAACATACTCGTAACCGCAGATCCTGCAGCGCCAGACCACCTGGCCGTCCGAAGTCTTTCCCACGGCTTCCGGCTTGGGCTTTATATGATCCTGATAGTACGCATATGTGGCGGAGGCTGCATCAGACAGCACCTCCATATCTGTCACATCTGCAATGAAGAGGGTATGCGTTCCCAAATCCACAGAATCACAAACCTTTCCGGAAATAAAGGCGTTGGTGCCGCGGGTTATTATCATCGCACCGTTCTCGCCCCTCTTGCAATCCTTGAAATCGGCAAACTTGTCCACATCCCGGCCCGACTGAAATCCAAAGTGTTTGAAGAGCTCAAAATCCGCTTCTTCACTCAGGACAGAAATGTTGAAATCCCAGGCTGCCTTTATCATGTCGTGCGTATAGTTGGATTTATTTACCGCAAGCGATATCCTGTTGGGTTCAGATGTCACCTGGATGGCCGTGTTTGTGATACACCCATTATCTCTGCCATCGACACAGGCCGTAACCACAAACAGACCATAACTCAACTTGTACATAGCTTTCTTGTCCATACGATTCCTCCTTTTCATTGTTGGCAGCAGATCACCTTTCTGGTAACATTTCATTTGGAAGGCAGGACATAGCCGTGATCCTGCATTCCCTTGATAAATTCTTCGACGCTCACCCCAAGCAGTTCGGCTCCTTTTTCAACACCGAAAACCCCTTTTGATACATTAGAATACTGAGCAAGAAATACGCCTTCCTCCCGGCCTTCTTCCTTCCCCATTCTCTTATATTCTTCCAGTTTCATCTCCAGAGTCATATACTCAACCCTCCAATTTTTTGCGCTTCTTGCAACCTTTACAGCTGCATCCAGATTCTTTGTAAAGTCACTGGTCGGAACTCCTCCTGCCAAAAAATCCAGAAATGATTTCATTTCACCGGACACATCGTCAAGCCCGCCCTGCTCACAGGACACGAACACCTTTGCCGTATCATCTCCCAGATGTATATCTTGGTCCTGAAGGCAGATATTCTCAAATGTATAAATGTGTCTTCCGTACCCAAACGGATCAAAGGTACACAGGAATATCACATAACTTCTGGGAAGAGCGTCATATACATTCCCTCTTTCCAGCATGTTCAGGTCGATCATAGACTGATAATAACGGCTTCTCTTGGGAATTGCCCAGTGCCTTGTGGTCTGCATCTCAATCTCATATACTGTGCCTTCATCGTCATCAACATATGCATCAAACCTGACGCCTCTGTTGTCCGCGGTTATCTCAACACTTTTCTGTGGCTCAATGTACTCGATCTTTCGGATCTTCACATCCAGTAGTATCTCGATCATCCTCCTGCAGAGTTCCCTGTTGTTCTGCATCACTTTGCCGAACATAAAGTCATCCGTAAATGTCAGCTTCTCGTAAGGCTTCACCCAGTATTCAGTTTTCAATACTCCCATACACTTTCCTCCTAAACACTACACGGTTTCGGCGGAAAGCACGGTCTCTGTCCCACTCCGGTTCTCCGCCAGGTTACGATGTGAAATCTCTGGCAGAAACTGCCGGACGAACGGAATAAAACCGTTCAAAGATTATTTATAGAAATAATAACCCATTAATGGTGCTTGTGCAAGAGAGAAACGAAATAACAAGGGCACTGCAATCTCCGCAGTACCCTTGTTTAATGTGTTCCGGACAGTTATCATTTGCCGGTACAATTTTATGTTACGGTCATATCATTCAGCTGGGATTTGGCAATATATTACTCATCCACAGGCAGAATAACACTTTTCATGATCTCGTACACTGTATGATGCTTCTTGATCACAAGAGCCACGCTGCTTCTCACCTCACCGTCACGGACACTGAGGAGTACACGCCGCTGCCGTCGGCCGCATAGGCCAGGAGCCGGATTGCATCCTTCTTTGCCTTGAGGGCCTTGATCTTGCCGTTCTTCCCGATCTCGATATACATCGCATCGGATTCGTCTGCATACTTCCATACGACCTTCCTGTCGCTTGCGGTGTTGGAAGCAATGCTTCCCGAATAGGCCGTGGCCTTGAGGGTGACTGACTTGTTTTCGGGAACGGTCACCGAAGACTTGTCCACTGCCACTGCTGTGGCGTATTCAGTCACTGTGACCTTGCAGGAAGCTTTCTTTCCGCTGGCTGTCACTGCAGTAATGACTGCTTTACCCTTGCCTCTGGCAACCACAAGTCCGCCGGATGTCACAGTGGCCACCTTTTTGTTGGAGGTTGTAAATGATACCATGTCCTCCCCGCTGCACACTGCGCGGAGCCTCTTCTTGTCTGTGCCCGGCGCCCCGTTTATGGAAAGGGACATTTCCACGGCATCCAGTTCCACTTTTTCAGCCCCGTTCACAACATAGACTCTGTACTTTCCGACCAGACCGGATGAAGTTGTAGCCAGGATCACAACGCTTCCTGAAGAGACACCGGTCACTTCTCCGTTATCGCTCACTGTGGCCACGTTATGATCATTTGAAAACCATGATACCGTTTCCTTGGCCTTTGCCGGGACAAATTTCGCCGTGAGTTTGAGTTTCTTTCCGGTGAGAACCTTATTTGTCTTTGCATAGACGCTGACTTTCACAGCGCCGCTGCTGACTGTGACATTGAATGACCGGCTTATACCGCCTCCCACGCAGGCGGCTGTGATCTTCGCAGTCCCAATGCCAACGCCTTTCACAGTTCCTTTTGAGTCCACAGAGGCCACGGATGTATCACTGCTCTCCCAAAGGATCTTGTCTGTATTTTTCCTGGGTTCTGTCACCGTTTTCACTTTCAGTTTCTCACCCATCAGGAGGTTCACCGAAACCGTGCCGCTTGATGATGAGCCGCTGCCGGATTTTGCCCCGGAGCCCGATGCCGTGATCAGCTCAAGGGACGTGGCGCTCTGCACCACAGAGACCTTGCATGTGGCCTTCTTCCCGCCAAGACCCTTTACGGTAATAACTGCCTTGCCCGGGGAAACCGCAGTCACAAGGCCGTTAGAGCTGACCGTTGCAACCTTTGTCTTTGAAGATTTGTATGTGAGCACATCGTCGTACTCATTGTCTGCAAGCTCTATCTGTCCGGTGTTGCCGTAAATCGGAGAATCAGTCCAAAGGGTCATAGCTGAACTATTCAGTATAATGTTCTGCAGCCCCTTGTACACGGTGATCTCACAGTAACTGTCAAAGCCATCGAGAACCCTCTTATCTTTGGTCATGGGCTTTGCATGTATGCGCACTGTACCCGGACTCAAAGCCTTGACATTGCCATTCTTATCGACAGTGGCTATGGCCTCGTCATCTGAACTCCAGGCGATCTTTGCGCCTGTGCCCTCAGGGTACACCGTTCCCTTCAGTTTCAGTTTCTTGCCCACAGCCATGTTTTCGGAGAGGCTGTTCACACTGACCGCCATGATATCATTTCTGATATGTACAGGGCATTTCGCAGTCAGCCTCGACATAAGAGTGATGGTAATAACGGCGTCGCCCTCTTTCAGCGCCTTCACCATGCCCTTATTGGTCACAGTGGCCACAGAACTGTCGGATATCTCGTAGGATTCGACCGCATCGGTGTGCTTCAGGGCCGTAAGTCCCATAAGTTGTGCGAGAGTGCCGTCCACGCCGGGTTCACCGTAATTCTTCAGTTTCACCGACACCTTCTTTGACTTGCCGGGCTTTATGGAGACCATAACAGGGTTCACCTGGATATCCGTTGCAGGTATCAGTTTCCCGGCTTTGAAGGTGGTGTCAAATCTGTACCTTGCCTTCTTCAGATCAACCAGGGCAGACTCCAGCATATCATCTGAGACCCCATTGACCTTCAGGAAGGCCTCTGCCTTGTCGATGGCGTCCGCATACTCATCCGCAAAATTCTGTTTGGTCCATTTCTCTGTGGTCAGGACATCCTTGCCGTTCTTGCTGATGTGATAGCCTTTTCCGGCACCGCTTCCCGTGTTGCCGCCGGTTCCCATGCCATTCATAAATGATCTCTGGCTGTTTATGTAATTGCTGAGCTCGAGGGCAGAACCCGTATAGGTTTCCGTGATCTCCACACCCTCAGGTCTGTACATGAACACTGTATCCGAAACGAAATTTTCCGGATCTTCCTTCTCATAGGCTTTTATATAGTATGGAACTATATCCTCATCAAAGGTAATAATGTCCTTCGGTATTTCGATATGCAAATGCTGTTTTTCAAGGGTGCTGATATCAGGCAGGACTTTCTCTGCCACAACATCTCCGTTATTGCCTTCCCTGTGCACTTCCACCACAACATCCGCGGCATCCGTGGCGCCGTTATTTGCAATATCCATTTCCAGATCGTAGGATCCGGGAGTGGATGAAACATATGCCGTTTCAATTTCAAGCTCAACAGAGTCGTAATCAACTATTACCCCAGTCTCATTCCCCTGGGAATCCTTCAATACCACATAGAATGCCTTGGTGTCTTCCTGAGGGATCATGGATATTATTTCGGTCTTCTCATCACCGGGCTCTATCGTCTCTCTGACAGAAGCTTTTCCTAACAGCATCCCGTCTGCATCATTTGAGTAAATAAAGATGTCCAGACCGCTTGATGCCGCAGTACCCAGATTGGCATAAGGTATCTCCATCTTGACAGTACCGTTGGTCATCCTGGTGAAATCAACGCCATTTACATCGATTCCCATGCGAGGAGTTACAAAGTTCGTAACCTTATAACAGAGATCCGCTGCATCTCCATCCGCCTTCAGATATGTGGCTGCCACATTCTGATCATCCAGGAGCAGCATGCTAACTCCGTTTATCTGTCCCTCTTCCGTGAATACCGGCACACCTTCTGTCCATTTATTCTGAACACTGTCATATCTGCTGATGAACACCTGATTTGCGGAGCCCTCATCTGTTGAAACTGTCTCAGTCCAGTAAATAACCGCGTTGTCACCATTTACCGCAGTTCCCACGCCTGAAGCGCCGATCCCTGCAAATATCTCGAATTTATCTCCAACGGCCCGTGCTACATCTAATTCACCGATTCCTGCTGCCTCAATCTCGCTGGCCCCTGCTGCATCTAATTCACCGGATCCTGTCGCCTCAATCTCACCGGATCCTGCGTCTCCTGCTGCGCCGAGGTCTGCCAGACCGCCGGCATCCAAAGCCTCTGCGTCTTCCACCACGATCATGTCATCTGCCATGTAGACTTTCTTTAAGATTCCGCCCACTTCAAAGTATGAGCCTGCGATGACATTGTCCGCATCTTCGGAATCCTTTGCCTGGGCTTTTATCTCCCCGTTTTCAGAGAGATCGATCTCCTTCTGCACCGATTTGTTGTTGCTGTCCAGATAGCTGTAGGTGATCCTGTAATCAGAACCGTCGCACAAGGTGTCGATAGCTGTGACCATATTTGTAAGCGGTATCTTCCTCAGGCCACTCCACTCACTTCCGTTGAATATCCTGTAGTTCAGGGTGGTGCTGTAATTTCCCCCAAAGTATGTGTCAGCATCCGCGCTGCCCCACGCCGCTATGGCCTTGTCTCCGTCTGCGTGTATGGAAGGCAAGAAGTCGTAAGCGGAATCGGATGAGAGCATTTCCTTTCCTGACCAGGTATCGGTCTTGGGATCGTATCTGTTCACAGCGATATCAAAGTGCGAATAATAATCAGCGATATCAAGCTCGTCCTCGCCATAGCCTTCATCGAATTCTTTGTTCATATTCTGATATGTGACCCAGAGATCCGACCCGGTCTCCGCCGAATCAAACTGTCCTGTCATGGTGCTGTCTTCGGGATCCACAAGCACAGGCTCTTCCCAGGCTGTGGAAGTCGCCTTTGAATACATAAGCCCCATCTTGTTTGCAGGGGTACGTCCGGGCTGCTGGCGGTTTATGAGCAGCAGCGTTGTGTCCTTGTCAGCCGCATTTATCCTGGTGGCTGTGCCCTTGTACACGCCTTCTATGAGCGTGACTGCATCCGGCAGGTC
The DNA here is from genome assembly GCA_024695225.1 of Lachnospiraceae bacterium. Lineage (GTDB taxonomy): Bacteria > Bacillota > Clostridia > Lachnospirales > Lachnospiraceae > JAEELB01. The sequence goes on along the minus strand of JAILIO010000231.1, from coordinate 3,195 downwards.
CTCGGCATCAGCGCCAGCGGGGAAGAGAAGGTGAATTTCTCCACCGGCGGATGAACCATTCCATTTGGTACTTCCCCGGGCATCTGTAATCCTGGCTTTAATATCCTGCGCTTTCTTTTTGTCCGGATCGTATGATTTCCACTCAAATGTCCAGTCCGGATAAGTCCATTCAGTATTTGCAGACAATAATACCACCTGTCCTTTAATCGCCCCTGTTACCACAGCCACAAGCGGCGGCTCATTATCATCCCATTCACTCTTGAGCAAGGTTAATTCATATCCGCCGGATATCTCCCCGACAAATGGCTCTACAGTGAGCACATTCGGAGCTCCAAAACCTACGCCGGCATCAAAGTTCAACATGGTGGAATGTTTGACACTCCATTCCCATTTACCGGTCTTTTTCCTTGTCACATTTCCACCCAGTTTGGGTGTAATAGACACCCCTGTCCGCACGTATGATCCGGGCACTTCATGTATGAAAAATACATTATCGTCTATGAGTATCTTATCATCATCATCATAGCCATATGTTGTAAATGCGTATTTACTCTTCGGCTTAATTGATAAGGCATTGCTTTTCGAAAGTTCAAAATCAACCTGTGAGCTCGTATAACCAAATTCGTCATATGTCATTGCCAATGTGATCTCCGGAGCATAACTCACAGCATGGGTGGCCACCATAGGTGCGTGGATCAAAGGAAAATCCTTGATCAGTTCCATTTCCTTGGACAGTTCCCCTTTTCCTCCGATTTTGAACACAACCTTGTCCTCTTCATTACCGGGCTCAGGTTTGAATTCCTCATCATTACCAATATCCAGTTCCAGTCCGAAACTGAACGGTTTTTCTCCCATGAGCTGACCACCGGAAAACGGCAGATCTGTAGCCTTTGTCTTCAGGAAATCGGGCATGGTCATATTTCTGATCAGATCTTTTGCCATTTCCTCATAAAAATCTTCCACTATTCGAAGAGGGAATTCCTGTGAAAAGGTTTCCTCTCCGGAAGACACCAGATATAGGTTTACAGTTTCTCCAACATCAAATTTACACCCAAATGCGCTAGTTTCTCCATATCGACGGATCGGTCGGTTGCCGTTTTCTTCCTTGTACTCCTCCAGATCCTCCGCTTCTATTTCATGCAGATTCACCCGCTTGTGAGATGTCACGCCTTCAAGATATGCTCTTCCTGCAGGATATCCCTGCCAGTTAACATCGATCTGCACACTGTGATTGTCCTCCGAACCTTTTTCCACAGCATATTTTGCGGTGCTCAAGTATGTGTATGTCCTGATTTTTTCCTTAGGATTTACAAATTGCAGACTCATTACATACGGGTCAGTCTTTTCAGGGATATAGATCGTATATGTCGGAACGTCGCTTGATACCTGATACTGCTCAAGTCTTACGGGCAGGCTGTTTTCTTTATAGGACACGCCCACCGTCTGAGGAGTCCCTGTATATGGAACATTCTCAAACACCACATACCCCTTGGAATCGGTTTTCTGCGCATGGCCGGCGCGGATGTAATCGGAAAATACGTACACGCCTTCCACAGGTGTCTGATCACTTTCCTTTTTCACACAGAAGGTCACATCGGTCTTTTTCTGCAAATCTATCTGCGGTTTCCCTTCCCTGGCTATGTTGAAAATAATGGGTATCTCAGTGGTAGAACCCTCCAGGGTCACTGCAAAACAGTTCTTCAGATAGTATTCCGTGTGCGTCAGAATGGCCGAATCCGAAATGACCGTGGTGTACTCATAATTCAGGGTATCGCCGGGCTTGAACACTTCAACGCCCTTTATGGCGCAGCCTTTATCGTCCTTTTCCAGTTCCTTCTTTTCACCGTCTTTCACCACAAACTGCTCGCTGCCGGTGATCTGGAATGAAAGGTTGTACAGTTCCTTCGTGGACACATTTTCAAGTTCAAATTCCACATCGTAGGGCTGTCCCTTTTTGGCGATGTCGCTTGCTGTGATGGTGAGCTGAAGAGCCGAACCTGCCCACACCTTCAGAGGCTGATCCGTCTTGAAGGTCTTCACAAACTCCTCGTCATTTGGCATATAACGACCGGTGGTCTCTGCGGAGAGATCGTATTCACCCTCCTTATCCCCTCGCACATACCAGTGTACTGTGGCGGAATCATTCTCTGCGATGGTACCTATCTTCTCTGTGACATTCTGCTGTCCACTTATCATTGACGCCAGAGACAGGCCTTCTTCAGGCAGTTCAAGAGTGGCCTCCACATCCTCAAAATGCTCGACCGCTGACTGATTGGTCAGAAGGAGCTCAACATCAAACATTTCCTTGAGCCAGTGGGCCTCTCCGTATATCACCAGGAACAGTTCTTCGCTTGCGGGATAAATGGTCACCCTCTGAGAGCCGATGTAGAAGCACACGCCTCCGCCGCCTGCAGTGGGTTCCACAAATCCCGAACCGCTTGACGCAAGCAGCACAGTGCCTCCCTGATTCCTGTAAATATTTTATGGGGATACTGAAGGTGGATTCCTTTTCCGGCGAGAACTGAAGCACCACGGCGAACTTGAATACATGCTGGTTGTCGGGATCATTTATGTCAATGCCCGCTGCTATCATCTCATCGAGAGTCATTTCCCTGGAAGTCAGTTTACCCACCAGGATGTCCACATCTCTGAGAGTCACGGTATATGTCTGGTGCTCACGGTTCAGCACCGCGATCCTGCTCACCGCGACGCAGTACCCGTCGCAGATGGCATTTATCTTGTAATTTCCCGTGGAAAGAATGGCCTTTATGACGCCGGAACTTCCGGTGACTGCACAGATCTCCTCAGGTTCACCTTCCTCGCCATCCTTAAGGGCCTTTGTTATGGTCACTTCCGTGTTGGGAAGCACTTCCCCTGTCCTTGATGAAACGAAGCTTATGGACACATCCTGGTAGACATCCCCATTTTCATCCTCAACTCCAAGTTCCACGATAGTCACCGTGGTGGACGTCTCGCTGCTGTTGCCGTAGTCGTCGGTCACCTTCAGGGTAACAGTGTATTTCCCTAACTCTGTGTATGTGTGCTCGACAGTCTTTCCGGTGCCTGTCTCTCCATCCCCGAAATCCCACTCGTAGGATGCGATCACAGCGTTGTCTGAAGATCCCGTGGCATCGAAAGTGATCGCCGTTCCGGGAGTCTCGTTCAGATTCACCGGCGAGAACACTGCCTTCGGGT
>JAILIO010000042.1 GCA_024695225.1 Lachnospiraceae bacterium | reverse complement strand
TAAACTCACATCATTTAATGAGAACACCTGTTATATACTCGTATATGCCGGCTGAGTAGTCCTTCCAGCCGGCACATACATGTTCTGCAGTTTCTTCGTCGGGGACGGAGATCGTGATATTTATGATCTCATTTCCCCGTTCTTCTGTTTTCAGCACAGCCTTGTACCCAGCGGCATCTTTTATGTAGTTGGCGGTAAGGGAGAGTTCCTGCTTCATTTCCGGAAGTTTACCGCTGAGATAGCGGTCCACATCTCCCCTGATATTGCCGGAGAGCATTCCGGAAAAATAAGAAAGGGTTTCCCGGCCCTCATCCGTCAGTGAGACCAGGGTCCTGTTGCAGGCGTTTTCTTCATTTATGAAGCCGGATGACCTGAGTTCCGACAGGGATCTGATAAGGGAGAAGTATGACACATATCCTCCCCCCAGCATGAAGTCGCAGATCATGGCTTTTGTGATCTTGCTTCCGGAGTGTTCCAGCATATACATGATGGTGAGCTTGTACACCAAAAGGGAATCGTTCATTTATTCACACATTCTCGCTGACCGCCCGGGATACCAGGAAGGCCGCTTCAGGTTCAAAAACATCAGTTATTATATGGTCCGGGGACAGGTCTGAGTCTCCGATCAGGCCTGATAAGGCCTCCGCCGCAGCGATCTTCATTCTTTCGTTGATGACGACAGCTCTTGAAAACAGCGCTCCCTTGAAGATCCCGGGGGAGACCGGGGTGCTGTCGATGCGGTTTGGGTGATCTCCGCACATGGCGCCAAATACCAAAGCTCCGGCGTTCTTTGCGCTTTCCGGGGATATCTCAGGCTCCGGGCAGGTCATCGTAAAGACAATGGGATCCTTTTCCATGGAACGGATCATTTCCTCTGTGACCGCATTTGAAGGGGAGAATCCTATGTAAATAACGGCTCCCCTGATGGCATCCGCCAGGTCTCCCGTAAGTCCGTCTTTATTTACATATCCTGTTATCTCCCGCTGGGGCGAATCCAGCCCGGGGGAGTTTTTATTTATGATGCCTGAGCTGCCGCAGAGGATCACGTTGGAGAAACCTGCGGAGAGCATGAGCTTTGCAGTGGCTATGCCTGCGGCTCCGGCCCCGTTTATTACGACCTTCGCGGAGCGCCTGTTCCTGGGGGAAAGGCGGAGTGCGTTTGTAACCGCAGCCAGGAGAGCGATTGCGGTCCCGTGGACATCGTCCAAAAAGACAGGGATGTCCAGGGCTTTTATCAGCCGGTCTTCGATCTCGAAGATCCGGGGTGATGATATGCACCCAAGGCTAACGCCCCCGAAAGCAGGGGAGATCTTTGCGATGGTGTCAATGATATCATCGGTATTTTGGGTGTTCAGGCAGATGGGAACCGCGTTCACACCGCCAAATTCGCGGTAGATGACGGCTCTGGCCTCCAGAACGGGGAGAGCGGCGAAAGGTCCTGCGTTTCCCAGCCCCGGCACCTCGCTTCCGTCTGTGACCACCGCAACGGTGCCCGGTTTTCCGGTATATCTGTAAATATTCTCTTTATCCTCAAGGATCCGGCGGCAGGGTTCGGTGACCCCGGGAAAATACAGCGCTGACAGGTCCTCATTTGTGCTTATATGGCGCCTCGCGGCGGCCCCGGTCTCGCCTGAAAGCTCTTCGTGGAGTTTTAGAGACCTTTCGTATATATCCATACTTTTCTTTCCAAGCTTTGCAAATAAAAACCGGTGCTTGACAGTTACCACGCTATGATATAATATTTACGAAAAGGTCGCAAGGATACTTCTTGAGGAATAGTTCATTCCGGATTCAGCAGGGGTGTGTTTTATCGGTTATATTGTACATTAAAAATTAGTTGCGTTTTGGAACATCAGATCAGGTACTCACGAAGAAAAGGCTGTCACGTTACTGATCGTTTAAAGATTTCATAGTGAAGATCAAAGGATTCTTTTCGCCCGGTTCATTAGAGGTGAAGTTCGTTACGGCACGTATCGTCCGACTATTTCGAAGCAGATGAAGAAAAAGGAAATATAATTAAATAACGGAGGTTATATGAGAGAAAAGCTTGAAACCATAGCATTGCCTGAACTTAAGAAGATGGCAAAGGAGCGCGGGATCAAAGGGGTTTCCGCAATGAATAAGGCCCAGGTGGTGGATGCCATCCTGGAAGATGTGGAGGCGAATCTCCCCGCAGAGGAGAGGGAGGCCCTGAAGGCAGAACGTGAAGCTGCGGAGGCAAAGGGTTCAGAAACCAATGCTGCAGCAGAGACAGGGGCTTCTGCGGACAGTTCAGCAGCACCTGCGGAGGAGCGGACTTCCGATGCTGAAGAAAAACCCGCAAAAGCTGCTACCGGAAGGAAGAGGGGCAGACCCAGAAAAGACAGCGCGAAAGCCGAAAAAGCTGAAAAAGCTGAAAAGGCCGAGAAGGCTGAAAAGGCTGAAAAAGCTGAAAAAGCTGAAAAGTCCGGTGAAAAGGAAGGCGACACCGGTTCTTCCGCAGCAGCAGCCAAAAAGACCAGGGGCAGACCCTCCGCGAAAACCGTGGCAAAGGCTGAGAAAGCTTCTGAAGTTAAGAGTGAAGATAAAGGGACAGGAGCTGAGGAAAAGGCTGAGGTCAGGACCGAGTCAAAGTCCGATTCAAAGGCCGAAGCGAAACAGGATGCGGGCACTTCCGATAAAGCAGAGGAAAAGCGCGCTGTAAAACCTGAAAACGGCGGTGAAGGCAAGAGCGAAACCCGGTATGAGGCCAAAAACGAGCAGGGCGACAGACAGAACAGAGGCCAGGAAGGCTATCACAAGGAGAGGAACTCAAACGATCTGGACAGCGGACAGGTAGCCCACGGGATGCTGGAGGTCATGCCTGACGGCTATGGGTTCATCAGATGTGAGAATTATCTTCCCGGGGAAAACGATGTCTATGTGGCCCCCAGCCAGATCCGCAGGTTTAACCTGAAGACCGGCGATATTCTGGAGGGAAATACCAGGATCAAGACCCAGCAGGAGAAGTTCTCGGCACTTCTGTTTGTGAAGAGCATCAACGGATATGAGCCTGATGTGGCCATGAAGAGGAAGGCTTTTGAAAATCTGACCCCTATCTTCCCGGATTCCAGATTCAGGCTTGAAACTCCCCGCTCCTCCGTTGCTATGAGGATAATGGATCTGATCTGTCCCGTGGGACGCGGACAGAGGGGAATGATCGTATCGCCGCCAAAGGCCGGCAAGACGACCCTTCTCAAGGAAGTGGCGAAATCGGTGAAGATCACGGCCCCTTCCACCCATCTGATCATACTGTTGATAGATGAAAGACCTGAGGAGGTCACGGATATAAAGGAAGCTCTCCAGGGCCCCAACGTGGAGATTATTTATTCCACCTTTGATGAGCAACCCGAGCACCACAAACGTGTGGCGGAGATGGTCATTGAGAGGGCTAAACGCCTTGTGGAGCACGGCAGGGATGTCATGATACTTCTGGATTCCATAACCAGACTGACCCGGGCATACAATCTCACGGTGCCGCCTTCAGGGCGTACCCTTTCCGGAGGTCTTGATCCCGCGGCTCTCTACATGCCCAAGAGATTCTTCGGCGCGGCCAGGAACATGAGGGAGGGCGGAAGCCTTACCATACTGGCCACGGCCCTTATCGAAACCGGAAGCAAGATGGATGACGTGGTTTACGAGGAATTCAAAGGAACCGGAAATATGGAGATCGTTCTGGACAGAAAGCTTTCGGAGCGCAGGATATTCCCGGCAATAGACATTCCCAAGTCCAGCACCAGGCGTGAAGATCTGCTGCTGGATGAAGAGGAACTTGAGGCTGTGGGCATAATCAGGAAGGGTGTGAACGGACTGAAGCCCGAAGAGGTTGTGGACCGCGTCATAGATACCTTCACAAAGACCAGGACAAATGAGGACTTTGTAAGGTCAGTGCGCCGCCTCAGATATTTCTGATGACCGCAGGAGATTTGCGGGCTGCAGGGACTTTGGCGGCTTGCGGGTAGCATTACGGTTCGGATATTGCTGATGAGTGCAGGAGAATTGCGGGATTTTGGACATGTAGTGGCTTGCAGACCGCATGGCATCTCAGTTGTTTCTGATGAGTGCAGGAGATTTGCGGGTCGCGGGGACTTTGATGGCTTGCAGACCTCATCCTGCCTGACAGTTGGGCAGGTGAATACCCCGGTTGCTTGACACTGCAGGGGCTGTTTGTTAGAATGCCGTATATATGTAATAATTTTGTAACATTTTATTAACAGGCATTTTAATTTATGAAAAGCAGGAACTTCGGAAAAACAGCCGCTAAAGCGCTCATATGTACCGCCTGCGCCGTGTCTTTATTTACATCAGGTGACATGGCAGTCGCTGCAAGGGAAAAGTATCTGGTTTCCCTGAATGCGGGCGTGGCTGAGATCCTGGACTGCGATCCGGATACGGGCAGCAGGCCTGAGGAAGCGGTGGAAGATCTGGAAGCCCTGTGCATCACCATGGGAACCGGTGAGGAGGAGGACAGCCTCTACGATCCGGAGGAAGAACTGGTGATGGCCGATGTGAATGAGGCGGCCAACGTCAGGACCGAGCCTGATGCAGGGTCTGAACTGGCGGGACTTTTGTACAAGGACTGCGGAGGCAGGATTCTGGAGCGCAAGGACGGATGGACCAAGATCGAATCCGGGGATCTTGTGGGCTGGATCCGTGACGATCTGCTGTTCTTCGGCGAGGAGGCGGAAGCGCTGGCAGATACGGTGGGGTTCCGCGTGATAAATGTGACTTCCGAGGCATTGAATGTCAGGGAAGAGGCATCGGATGATGCAGATATAGAAGGTATAATCACTAAAGGTGACAGGCTTGATATAGACGATACTGTGGAGAATGTGCCCAAAGGCTGGGTCGCTGTTGTGTATGACAGTGATGTCACAGGCTATGTACGTGAGGAATATGTTGTTTCCTCGTTCAGAGTGGACAGCGGGGAGACCCAGGCTGCCATAGAGGAAAGGGAAGCAAAAGAAGCGGAAGAGAAGAGAAAGAAAGCCCTCCACGCAAATCGCGGCGCGGTGGTGGCTAATGCAGATGAGAACCGTCTCCTGGCTGCGCTCATACAGTGTGAAGCCGGAGCCAATAATTACCCGGGATGTCTTGCTGTCGGAGCTGTCGTCATGAACCGGGTCAGGAGCGGTGGATATCCCAATACCATAAGCAGTGTGATATACGCTTCCGGGCAGTTTACTCCGGCTTTGAACGGAAAAGTGGCTGCCAGATATATGGGTAATATCTCACCGATCTGCATACAGGCTGCGACTGACGCCATAAACGGATGTACAAATGTGGGCGGCGCCACTCATTTTCGCAGATGGAACGGAAGCATTCCGGGTATAGTCATAGCAAATCAGGTCTATTATTGAGCATTTCAGATGCGCTTTCTGCGCAGGGGAGGCGAGATGTCAACGGATATTTCATTATGGCTTGCGGCTCTTGTGGTACTGCTTATTATCGAAATGATCACCCAGGGACTTACTACCGTGTGGTTTGCGATCGGATGCGCAGGGGCTGCGGTCTGTGCGGCCTTTGACCTTCCTATTCTCGTGCAGTGCATTGTATTTCTGATCATTTCCGTGATAACGCTTTTATTTACGCGGCCTATTGCTGTAAAATATTTTAACAGCAAGAGCGTGCCCACGAATGTGGAGGCTCTGTTTGGGACGGAGGCCCGGGTGATCGAGAAGATCGACCCCATAGAGGGCACAGGACGGGTAAATGTGGGCGGTCAGG
>JAILIO010000230.1 GCA_024695225.1 Lachnospiraceae bacterium | reverse complement strand
GAAATAAATGACTTACATGAAATAAATTACTTACATGAAACAAATAGCTTACATGAAACAAATGGCTTACATGAAATAAATGGCTTACATGAAATAGATGGCTTTGTTTTAATATACACGCCGGAAGCAGTATGGGAGAGAAAAAAGACCGTCGTAACAGGAATAGAAAATATATTTTGATCCCCGCAGGGATCCTTTTGTATGCCCTGCTTTTGATCATATTGATCAAGGCAGAGAGCAGCGCGGAAGGAGCCACCATTATTTCCGCCCCCGCGGCTGTCTGGTACAGCATAACCACCCTTACCACCGTCGGGTACGGTGATATGTATCCTGTGACTGCAACCGGCAGAGCAGTCGGAGTGCTGTTTCAGCTGATGAGTCTGGGAGTCCTGGCGGCGGTTCTCGGCATGATCTTTTCGATACTGAGAGGCAGGATCATACCTTCCCTGATCCTTTACAGGAACCGCAACAGGCATTGGTTTATATTATCCGGGAGAAATTACAGGACAGAACTTTTGGCAAAGGATCTGGAGAAAAATAAAGACGCTTTTCCTTTATTTGCAGAGGAGCCTTTTTCAGTGGAAGAGATACTGGAGAAGAGGAACCCGGATAAGCTTTGCACGGTGCTGCTCCTGGGGGACAGCGCCCGGGAAAATGAACACCTGGCCCTGGAACTATCCGGGGAAGAAAATGTGCGTGTGTGCTGCATGACAGAGCATGAGCCCGAAAGACTGCCTGCAAATATCGTGCTTTTTAACCCCTATCAGAGTTATGCCCGCCTTTACTGGAAGAAGTATCCCCTCCACGACAAAGACGAGGACATAGTCATGATCGGGAACGGAAAATATGCATTTGAATTGCTTGAACAGGCTCTTTTACAGAATGTAATGGATGAGAAACAGTGTGTCACATACCACCTGTTGGGGGATTTCAGTGAGTTTATGAGATGTCACCCCTTTCTGGACCGGATGGTCAGGTTGGATATCGGAGACTCTGTTACAGATGCAGATAATAGCCGGACAGAGACCGAAAACCCTCAGTGCAGCCTCGACAGGGTCATATTGGAGGGCGATAAATGGAATTCTGATCTGGATATCCTGGCATCAGCGGACAGGATCATTGTCTGTTATGATGATGAGAACAATAATAACAGTGTTCTCAACAGCCTTTTCAGGTATGTGGCTGTTTCGGGAAAGGTCTATGCTGTACTGTCCACAGAATATGAGGGGGCAGAGTGCATGGGGGTCTGCGACGGACTCTACACTGAAGAGGTGGTGCTGCAGCAGGAGCTGAACCGCATGGCGATACATATGCATGAACTCTACCTGGCGGATTATCCGGACAATCCCGGATGGCAGGAGCTGGGGATGTTCCTCAGGCAGTCAAACATTGCTGCTGCAGATCACCTGGAGATGAAGATCAGGATACTTACAGGGGTCAAAGGGGAGGTGTCCCTGAACAGAGAGATGTGCAGTAAAGCTTACGAAGTCTTTATTAACGCAAATGAAAACCTGCGGAGGCGGTTCCGCGAAATAGAGCATATGAGATGGCTCAGGTTTCATATTTTGAATAACTGGCAATACGACAGCGCGCGGGATAATGCCCGCAGAAGACATCCCATGATCTGTGCTTTTGATGAACTCAGTCTCGAAGATCAGGAAAAGGACGATCATTCATGGGAATTGTTGAATACGATATGGAAAGATAATGACTGAAGTATACCTACCGGGCGGTGATTTTTGGAAAAGTTGATCCGCTGCCCGGTTTTGGGACGGTTGCAGGTCCGGGGGAACTGAATGAAGATAAACAGAAATGTGGAGATCGTCATCGGCGTAGCCTCATTGCTTTTAGCGATCATATCGATGGTCATATTCATGATCTTTCAAAAGACCAAGGAACAGACCATGAATTCCGGTATCTATCAGATCGAGAACATAAGCGGAGATCTTGAGGAGACCATCGGTAATGCCAAAAACCTGACCATGGAGATCGCCATAAAGGCCAGGGAACATCTGGATGACCGTAAAGAACTGGAGAGATTTGTGCTTGAGCAAAAGAAGGAGGTCATCAGTGAAAATGTGGGCGCATTCAATGTCTATGTCGCCGGCATTGACTGGTCTTTTATCCCCGATTTTGATAAGCCTTCGGATTACATAGCCAGCGAGAGGATCTGGTACACAGGCGCGATCTGCAGCGGCGGCAGCGCATATGTTTCATATCCCTATCAGGATGCCATGACCGGAAAAGTGTGTTACACCGTATCTGTGATGATGGGTGACGGGGAAACCGTCATGGCTGTGGATTACACCATGGATACGATACAGGCTCATATTGCCCAGATGTACAGCGATGATTCCAGGGAGGCAGTCATTGTGACTGAAGACGGCATCATAGCGGGCTGTTCTGATGAGAGCCTGATAGGCCGCGATCTCACAAAGGCGATCCCTAAATATGCCGGTATCTGGTCTGTTTCAAAGAGTTCTGAGGGAGTGGCTACAGCCCGCATCAGGACCGATCACCTCTATGACAATCTTTTCGCTGCCAGATCCGGAAACGGCTGGTATCTGATAGTAAATGAAAGCGATTGGAATCTTTACCGCAACTCCTACATGCAAATGTTTGCGGTACTGTTCCTTTCCCTCACCCTGTTTGTGATCATCGTGAGTCTGTATGTTACCTCCGTGAGAAACCAGAACAGGATGGAAGAAGAACTGGTCGCAAGGAAAAAGCATCTGTGGGATGTGACCGGGGAGATGAATGATATTCTTTCGAAAATAATGACCATATCCGACAAACATGGTTATGAAAATACAGACGATGCCCTGGCAGATATGGCCCGGATCCACGATGCCGTTGAAAAACTTTCTGAAGAAACAGAAAAGATCATCACATATTCGGGGGTGGACTTGGAAAAGAAGAAGGAATCTGCTCCTGTCACCTCTGATACGGGAAAAGTCAACAGGAAATACAGATTCTTTATCCTGGTGTTCACGGTGGTCGTAATGATCATTGGACTGGGCATGAATATGATCATTTCCTACAGGTGGGGAAATGCCCGTATGAGAAACACCGCAAAGGAATATGAATATCAGCTGTCAGAATGGGTAAACACACAAAAGAGCATACTGGATATGTTCGTGTCGAATGTGGCGGCGAATCCGGAGATGCTAAAGGATTACGAGAAGACCGTAGACTATCTGAACCGCATCACAGTCCAGTATCCGGAGATATCAGTCACATATATTTCCAATTCCGCCTGGCAGCGTTCGACATATATGAATAACGGATGGGAGCCGGGGCCGGATTTCCGCGTGGAAGACAGACAGTGGTATAAGGACTCCCTCGCATCTGAAACAGGCTGGAGCATATCCGCGCCCTATTACGATGTTCAGACCGGTGGTTACTGTGTGACTTTTTCAGAATGCGTTTATGATGCGAAGACAGGGGAATTTCTGGGGATATTCGGTATTGATTTTTTCATGGACAAACTGGTCGGGATACTTGGGGACAGTTATTCGGAAGACAGCTATGCCTTTATGGTGGACCCGGAGGGAAACATCGTAAACCATCCCTACGGGAATTATCAAATGTCTCCGGATTCAACCGTGAACATACTTAAGCTGCCCTACGGAGAGGTTCAGCCCAATGGAAAAGATACCCAGCTGATAAAAGATTACGACGGCTCATATAAGGTTTTATTGGCCATGAGAAATGAGGCGTCAGGTTTTGCGGTTTATGCCGTGTCCGGTGTGTGGTCCATTTACGGAAATATGGTTGTTTACGGCCTTATCATCCTGGCCTTGTTCCTGGTGTGCACGGTAATGATCTACAAGCTTTTGTCGGGAATGATCAATTGGCAGGAGGCAGCCAGCCGGCAATTGGAGAGAGCAGCTGAAGAGGCTGTGGCTGCGGGAAATGCCAAGGGGAGATTTCTCGCGCATATGTCCCATGAGATAAGGACTCCCATAAATGCAGTTTTGGGCATGAATGAGATGATCCTGAGGGAATCTTCTAATGAATCCGTCCTGGGATATTCGGAAAAGATACGGATGGCGGGGACAAACCTGTTGACCATCATAAATGACATCCTGGATTTCTCAAAGATCGAGGATGGCAAAATGGAAATAATCGATGTGGATTATTCTCCGGCGGAGATGATAGCAAATATTGCGAACGGGATCTCTGAACGGGCAAAGAAAAAGGGCCTGCAGCTGATAATGAACGTGGACAGGACCATCCCCTCCAAACTCCGGGGAGATGAAGTTCGGATAAAGCAGGTGATAACAAATATCCTGACAAATGCCGTGAAATATACCGAAAAAGGAAGCGTCACCTTCAGCATGAACCATGAAGCGATCTCTGACTCTTCGGATGAGATAATGCTCAAAGTGTCCGTAAAAGATACCGGCATAGGCATAAAAGCTGAGGATATGAAAAGGCTGTTTTCGGAATTTGAGCGCATCGATGAAAAGAGGAACCGGAATGTGGAGGGAACCGGCCTCGGCATGAGCATAACCATGAATCTCCTGGAAATGATGGAGTCGACGCTGATTGTAGACAGTGTTTACGGAGAGGGGTCTGAATTCAGCTTTTCGCTTAAACAGAAGGTGATCTCGAAAAGCCCCATGGGGAATTATGAGATCGCTTACAACAAGATCATCAGGCAGCACAAGAAGTACACGGAGAAGTTCACGGCTCCGGATGCCAGAGTGCTGGTGGTAGACGATAATATAGTCAATCTGCAGGTCTTTGAAGGCCTTTTGAAACGGACACTATTACATGTGGATTCGGCAAAAAGCGGTGATGAGGGACTGTCTCTCACGAGGGAAAATAAGTACGACATGCTCTTCTTAGATCATATGATGCCGGGGAAGGACGGCATAGAGATGCTTCACGAGCTGAAGGCGGAAGAGGGAAATATGAACCGGGAGACGGTTGCGGTATGTCTCACGGCAAATGCCATATCCGGCGCCAGGGAAGAGTATATGGCTGCAGGATTTGACGACTACCTGTCAAAGCCCATAAATTTCAAAGTCCTTGAGGAAATGCTCCTTGACTATCTGCCGGAGGACAAGATCATGGTATCCCGGTCCGGGACATAAATGACGGGATGCAACCTTTTGCAATTTGAACGGATATGAAAACATATATGATGATCAGGTTGAATCTGTTAAGAACGCACTATATGTGTGTGCAGGAAAGAGATCACAGGGTAATATGTGATATGTGATATGTGATATGTGATAGAATGCACGATAGTACATTGATGAGATCTCAGGATGTATGGGGATGGGATAAAGGACTATACAGGAAAAATCTAAGGATGTATGGGGATGGGATAAAGGACTATACAGGAAAGAGATCTCAGGATAAGGGATAAAATGGAGTGGAACATACATTCGCGCAAAGATCGCGCAAAAAGGAGATAAGGGATAAATGACTACGGAAGAGAGAGTGGAGAAGGCAGTTGAATACAAGCACAGCGGATGCAACTGTGCCCAGGCGGTGGCTCTTGCCTGTGCCGACCTTTCCGGAATGGATACGGAGACACTGATGAAACTGAATTCCGGTTTTGGGGGAGGAATGGCGTGCATGGAAGGATCCTGCGGCGCCCTTGTGGGAGCTGTAATGTCAGCAGGACTTATAAAAGAAGGGAAAGGTACGCCCATGGCATCCCGGGCTATTCTGCAGAGTTTTCAGGAGAAGTGCGGGGCTACAATATGTAAGGATCTGAAGGGCCGGGACACGGGAGTTGTCCTCTGTCCCTGTGACGACTGCGTGAGGAACGGAGTCCGGTCTCTCATGGAGAATATTCCCGGGTAAAAAGACTGCGGCGTACATAAGCTGCGATGCAGGGATCAGAGTGAGCAGCCTGACTGCGGGCAGCGATCATGTCGATATGAACGGAGAGTATATTTAAATGGTTGTTGATATTATGGCTGACATACTTCCTAATCTGATAGAGTATTTTTATATTGCCTCTTATATCTTATCGGTGATCTTGACCTGTGCCTATGCTTTCATGTGGCATAAGCATTTCAGTGTGAATTTTTCCCTTATGTTCACCATGATACCCATAGCCAATCTGGGTTACATGGTAATGTACCGGGCAAAGACCCTTGAGGAAGTCATAGTCGGATTGAAGATAAGCTATCTGGGCGGGTGTTTCCTGATCCTGTTCATCACCTTCTATATTTTCAATATGTGCAAGATCAAACTGAGTAAGTGGCTCATTGCCCTCATGGTGTATGCGGCCATGGGAATATACAGCTGCGTCCTGACTGTGGGTAACGGCACCATCTTTTACAAGGACATTTCCATGGTAAATGAGGGGGGAAGGGTCATACTTGAAAAGTCTTACGGTATTATGCACACAGTGTTTTACATGCTGCTGGGAATATATTTTGTTGTAGGGTTTTCAGTTCTGATCTACAGTCTCCTGCGAAAAAAAGATGTGTCCAGACGGATCATCTGGCTCTTATTTATCCCTGAGGCTGTGTGTATGGCGTGTTTTTTCGGATCCCATTCCGTCCATCTGGGTGTCGACCTGGTGCCCGCAGGTTATGTGTTTGCCCAGGTGATGTATCTCATCATCGCCCATTATATCTGTCTTTATGATATCTCCGACATGGCTATCGACTCCATGATCGAAACCGGGGATACGGGATTCATTTCCTTTACTTTAGGAATGAGATATCTCGGGAGCAATGAGACTGCCAGGGAGATATTTTTGGCGCTGAACGATCTCACCATAGACCAGTCCATAAAGAAGAACGATGTTTTGAATGAGATATTCATGCCATGGATCGATGATTTCAGAAAAGATGTGAAGAACGACAAACATTATTACAAAAAAGACGAACAGGTTTATCTGGTGGATGTGAACAATCTCTACTATGAGGGCAAGGTCAGAGGATTTCAGTTCGTTATCACAGATGATACCAGGAATCAGAAGTACATAGAACTCCTGGACAATTACAACTCAAACCTGGAGAGAGAGGTGGAGGAAAGGACCGAGGAACTTATAAAGCTGCACAACGAACTGGTTCGAAGCATGGCAAAACTGGTTGAAAGCCGTGACAATTCAACCGGCGGCCATATAATCAGGACAAGCGACATGGTGGAACTTCTTATGGAAGAGATCATGAAGGACCCTGATTTTGTAAATGAGAACAATATCACTGAAGAATTCAGGGACAATCTGGTCAAGGCTGCTCCCCTTCACGATATAGGAAAGATATCGATCGACGATGACATTCTCAGAAAGCCCGGAAAATTTACTCCTGAAGAGTATGAGATAATGAAGAGGCACGCTCCGGAAGGCGCCAAGGTCCTGCACTCTATCCTGAAACATACAACTGATGAGAGTTTCAAGGTGATGGCAGAGAATGTTGCCCATTATCATCACGAGAGGATGGATGGCTCCGGCTATCCCGAAGGCCTTGTGGGAGATGAGATACCGCTGGAAGCCAGGATAATGGCGCTGGCTGATGTCTACGATGCCCTCGTCAGCAAACGTGTATACAAGGACAAGATGTCCTATGAAAAGGCGGATGCCATAATGATGGAGAGCATGGGAAAGCATTTCGACAAACGGCTTGAAAGATTTTATGTTGAGGCCCGTCCCAGGATGGAAGCTTACTACGACAATGTGGAGACCTGACGCACCGGCGTTCAGGCGGGGGAGACTTTCCGGCGGTTTTGTGCATGAGCGCGATGGTGCGTTCCGCTGTACTGCCATATTCCGGTCCTGTAGCGCAGATAGGCTGTCACTCCCACCAGTACCCAGGTGAGCCCGGTTCCGATCCACAGTCCCCAGAATCCTACGCCCGATATCATTGAAATAGGACCCGGGAAGAATATCCGTCCGCACATTTCAGATATGCCGGCAAGCAGGGCAAATCTCGCATCCCCTGCGCCGTTCAGTGTGCCGCGGTACACATAGATAACACCCAGCGGAATATAGAAGAAAGCCAGCATCCTGAGGGCGGCAACGCCTATGGAAATGACCTCTGTCTCCTCTGCTTTCACAAAGAACAGCATGATGGATTCCCCGCCGAACCATATTATCGGCAGCATCACCAGGGCAAAGGCGGTGGTCATGATAAGGCCGCTGTGGGTGCCCAGTTTGACCCTGTCATATTTCCTGGCCCCCACATTCTGTCCGGCATAGGTGGAAATGCTGTTCCCAAGGGAGCGGAAGGGCTGGTTTATGATGGTCTCGATCCGGCTGGTGGCGGTCCATGCGGCCATGACCGCAGGGCCGAAGGAATTGATCACCCTCTGGAGTATCACAAATGAAAAGGCCATCATTCCTGTCTGGAGCGCCATGGGAATTCCCAGGCGGAAGCATTCTCTTATTATAAATCTGTCGATCAAGAATTCTTCTCTGCCGAAACTGAACAGAGGGTTCCTGATAAAGGCGTAAGCTATGGAGCATACGGCTGACAGGAGCTGGGAAAACACCGTGGCAGCAGCCACTCCCGGAACGCCCCAGTGAAGTACGATGACAAAAAAGAGATCCAGTACTATGTTCAGAATGCTGGATATTATCAGGAAATAAAGAGGCGTCTTGGAATCCCCTATCCCCCTCAGTATGGAGGCAATGGCGTTGTAGAGCGCAGTCCCTATTATTCCCATGCAGGTGATCTGCATATAGATGACTGCGTTGTCCAGGATCCTGTCCGGCGTACTCAGCAGAATGAGCACCGGCCTTGCAAGCAGGACTCCGAGGGTACCCATAACAAGCCCACTTGCCACCACTATATAAAAGGCGTTGATGATCGAAAGACGCATTTTCTTAAGGTCTTTTGCTCCAAAGTATTGGGAAACGATTATCCCTATGCCCGTCGCAAGCCCGTTGCAAAGACAGAAGAACAGATTTGTTATGGAACCTGTGGATCCAACTGCCGCAAGGGCGTCGGCGTTCACAAATTTTCCGACTACCATGGTGTCCACCATGTTATAGAATTGCTGGAAAATGTTGCCCACAAGCATCGGCAGCATAAATGTCAGAAGCAGGGAAGTGGGATTCCCCTGAGTCATATCCTTTGAAGTGTTGTTCTTCATATTCTTCATGTTCTTCGTGTTTTGCATGTCACTCATGTCCTTCATACTGTTTCCTGATTCCTTCTGATCCCTGGTCTTCTGTGTCAACCGATATCATAGAAAACTCATCTAAATAAGTTGATTTCCATAAAATAGGATGAGTTTTTTCTGATCTCTGGTCTTCTGCGTCAGCTGAAAATATCTTAGGACAAAATTTCGTGGCAAACAACTATTTATATGTTGAATTATGTGGTAAAATCATAATGAATTTGACATTCAATGATCAACAAGATCAAGATCAATAATGATCAAGAGACCGGAAGAATGAAGGCCCGAGAACAGAAGTGTAAGCAAGCGCAGCTGTAGGAGTTAAGCCTGCAGGATGAACAGGAGGTTCCTATGCCGGTAAGTATGCCTGTTGGAGTGAATATAACTGTTCAGAGAAGAGAATTGGCGCCGGACTATCGTATGCCACAGATGGAAATGGCGGAGGAACACTACAGCATGGGCTATGTGATCTCCGGGGACCGCAGGATGATAACACCCAAGCAGCATTTTGATTATCATCCGGGGGATGTGACACTGATGCCGCCATTATTGTACCACCGGACCATATCTCAAAGTGATGCGCCTTATGTCAGCTATCTGATAAAGATATCCGGTGAGTGCAGAGATGAATTTTGCCGCAGTGTGGACCGCAGCATCTGGGAGTCTTTGTTTGAACAGAAGTTTTTCAGTTTTGACCCGGAGCACAGGGACAGGATGGAGAACATGTTTGCCGACATGCTTGCCGAATATGAAAGTCCTGCACCGTACGCACCCGTTATCCTGCAGGGAATGCTGTTTCGGATGCTCACATATATATGGGAGAACCACCGGGGTGAGAGGGCCATGGAGTTTGGTCGCGAGCTTTCCGAGGGGATAATGGAAGCCCTGTCACACATAGAAGAGTATTATGACAGAGAGCTGACCCTGGAGCAGATGGCTTCAGATGCCGGCTTTTCCACGGCTTACTTCTCCCGTCTCTTTAAATCGCAGCTTGGGGTGACCTTCTCTGAATGTCTGACAAATGTGCGGATCCGTCATGCTAAGGAACTCCTGATCCAGACCGACAGGCCCATCGCCCAGATCGCCATCGAGACCGGCTTCTGCAACGGAGACTACCTGGCCATGCGTTTCAGGCAGAAGGAGGGCATGACGCCCACGGCATTCAGAAACCAGCGAAAATAAGTACAGCCAATTCATAGTTTGCAGGCAGAATCCACTGCCCAAAAACCTGTGGATAAAAACGATATTCGTCCCCAAAACGCAAGCAAAAATCATTATTCACACCAAAAACGCAATAATGCGTTGAGCATTCATTTTTACACCACAAATTTCACTTGCCCTGCGGGGGAAAAAACAATATAATATGCCTTTGTAATTTTGTGGTTTTGCAATCTTGCATCCTTGCGATCATGTAACCATGTAGCTTTGCAATTTTGTAACCTTGTAGTTTTGTTGTTATATCATACTCATTTGTAAAGGAGAAATGATCATGGGAGTTTTAAGTGTTATATTGGGAGTACTTATGGTGATGGCAGGTTTTTCCTGCATATTCACGCCACTGGCTACATTCCTTTCAGCAGGATATTTTGTAGCTATATTGTTTTTGGTTTACGGTATAATGGCTGTAGTCAGATTCTTTACCCGGAGGACCTTTGGGATAGTGGAGTTGGTATTCGGAGTGATCGCAATTGTTTTGGGCGTCATGTCCCTGATGGTTCCCGGAGAGATAGGGGCGATCGACAAGATAATCCTTTTCCTGGTGTCGCTTTGGTTTGTTGTCAAGGGACTTGCGGACATATTTATCGCTGTCAGATCTAAAGATGTGCTCAAGGGATGGGGCTGGACACTGTTTGTGGGTATTCTCTGCACGATCCTTGGAATTTATTCCTTCATTCACCCCGGCGTCGCAGCAATGACCACAGGAATGCTGATCGGTTTCTTCTTCGTTGAAAGTGGTATCAATATGATCATGTTCGGCTCAGTCGTCGGAAGGATAGAGGATTTGATCTCAGACGCAGTAGCGGACGCAAATGCTGTCGACGTCGACGGAAGGGACTCTTAAAAATACCATTGTGATATGCTCCCGGCTTTGACAGACTAATCCTTTTTTACTTGCGTTCAGGAGCAATAAATGCTACACTGTACGCAAGTATATTTTGTTTCAGGTTCAAAAGGAGTTGAACATGGTAAATCCTGTGGGAACAGGCGCGTATGTAGCGCATATGAGGTATGCCGGAGCATATAAGTCAGCCTATGGCAGCGGAGCGGCCGGGCGGGCATCCGGTGCAGTTAATGGTTCTGCAAATGCGGCAGATCAGGCGACCGGAGCAGTTTCCGTGGGAAAAGCAGGTCGCGCTTCCGCTTCAGGCAAGGTAAATCCCAACGAATCCGATGTGAAGGCCCCGGGCAGGATGTCTGCTCCTTCCGAGTGCCAGACATGCAAGGAACGTAAATATCAGGACGGCTCAGATGAGGGAGATGTCTCCTTCAAGACCGCCCAGCATATAGATCCCAATGCTGCCAGCGCAGAGGTCCGCGCCCATGAGAACATGCATGTGCACAATGCCTATCAGTCGGCTGCACAGGACGGCGGGCAGGTGGTCAGGGCTTCCGTGAGCATACACACAGCGGTCTGCCCTGAATGCGGCAGGGTTTATGTATCCGGTGGAAACACCCAGACCATGATCAAGTATACCAACGAGAGCAATCCCTACAGTCAGAACGCCAAGTCATCAGATGCGGCAAACGGCGTGGTGGGAATGAATTTCGATCAAGTGGCATGATGTTACAGCTGACATCTGCCCGGGAAGTGTGACAACGCCCCAATGTTATTTACCAGCTGGAAGTTCATAGTATTTTTACTGATCATTATATTTCTGTACCCGGCGATACCCGGGAGATTCAGGCGCGTCTACCTGCTTTTGGCGAGCCTGTTTTTTTATGCAGGTTTCGGCGTCACCGCCCTCGCAGTCCTTTTGGGAGTGAACGTACTGACTTATATATCCGGGTACCTGATTGGCGAAAATGATGGCCCAAGGTCCGGGATATTCCGGAGAAACGTGCTCATTATCTCTCTTGTTCTTATTTTCATGTCTTTGGGGTTATTTAAATGGAGTGCCTTCGGGCTGCTGCTGCCCGTGGGTATGAGTTTCTATATCTTCACTGCGGCAGGTTACCTGATAGATGTGTATAAAGGGAAATCAAAACCGGAGAGGGATCCTGTCACCCTGAGCCTGTTTCTGTGCTTCTTTCCAAACATCTCAAGCGGGCCCATAGAGCGCTCTG
>JAILIO010000227.1 GCA_024695225.1 Lachnospiraceae bacterium | reverse complement strand
CCCGGAAAGGATCCTGGGGTCCTTATTTCCGGGATCGTTCCCGAAATCCATGGATTCCTGTTCACCTGTTGTTTCTTTGAAATCGTTCAATTCGGGAGCAGGGGATGCCTTCCTGCCATCTTCCCCGTTTTCTGTATCAGGACTGCTGCCTGAGCTATTATATGTATTACCGTCGGGACTGCTGACTTCCATATTGTCCAGATCATTATAGGACCTTCCGCCTGCCCCGTTTATTGTGTCTTCGCCGGGATCACTGCCTTTGTTTATGTATTTTCTGTCATCAAAATGCCGGTTGCCATTATCGTCTGCAAAATGCTCTTCGTCCTTATTTACGCTGTTATGGTCTTCTTTTTCATCGTCAAAGAGTTCGCCGCCACTATTGCCGGCTTTTTCATCGCCAAAGAGTTCGCCGCCACTATTGCTGGCTTTTTCATCGTCGAAGAGTTCGTTGCCACTATTGCCGGCTTTATCGTCGTCAAAGAGCTCCGCGCCCTTGCTTTCGTCCTGATCTTCTTGCCTGTCGCCGTCAAAGGATTCTGCGCCTTTGCTTTCGTCCTTTTCTTCATCAAAGAGAGTCCCTCTCTCCACTGTCTTTGGCGCAGAGCTCTCATTTTCCTCATTTTTATCCCTGACCATGCCGGGGAGGGCCGATGCTTCCCTAATATCCGCTCCGGGTCCGCGGTCACGGCTCTCGGGATCCCTGTCGGGCACCCGCTCCTCAGCCTTGTAGGCCTCAGCCACCCTGTCACAGATAAAGTTGTATATCTCAGGCTCGTCCGGAAGCCTCACCGTGAGCTTCGAGGGGTGGACATTTACATCAACCCTGTCGGTATCTATGGTGAAATGAAGGAAACACACAGGGAATCTGTGCTGCATGAAAAATCCCGTGCCCCCCTCTTCAAGGGCCTTTGAAAACACCTTTGACAAAACGGTCCTGCCGTTTATAAAGAAATACTCCATTTCCCGGTTGGAACGGTTTTCCGAGGGCGCCCCCAGATACCCCTTGACCCGGACCCCCAGTTCGTCGTCCCCGAACTCCACAGGGATCAGGCTCTTTGTGACTTCCTTCCCAAAGATCCGGTATGCGGCCTCCTTGAGGTTATTATTTCCGCCGGTCTGAAATACCGCCCTGTTGTCCTGGATATAGGATACCGAAACGTCAGGCCTTGAAAGAGCGAGCTTTACCACCGTGTCATAGACCTGATTTGCCTCGCTCCTTGCGGTCTTCAGGAACTTCCGCCTGGCGGGCACATTGAAGAAAAGATCCCTCACTATGACAGTGGTGCCCCCGGGGGCGCCGATCTCCTCTGGTTCCGAGATCTGTCCTCCGTCCGCGGTGACCCTGACTCCGGTCAGGTCCTTTTCACACTTGGTCACAAGTTCCGTCCTGGACACTGCCGCTATGCTTGACAGGGCCTCACCTCTGAAGCCCATGGTGGAAATAAATGAAAGATCGTCCGAATTCTTTATCTTGCTGGTAGCGTGGCGTTCAAAGGCAGTCAGCACTTCTCCCGCTTCTATGCCGCAGCCGTCGTCGGACACCCGTATCAGGCTCCGGCCCCCGTCCCTTATCTGGATGGTCACCCTGTGGGCACCGGCGTCAAATGAGTTCTCCACCAGCTCCTTCACCACAGACCTGGGGTTCTCCACCACTTCCCCGGCGGCGATCCGGTCTATGGTCTCTTTATCTAACAGCCTTATCATGCCTTAAACCTGTTCAGCGCTTCATTCTGCAGCCTGTACAGCGTATTCATGGCGTCCATGGGAGTCAGGGACGTGATATCGATATCCGTAAGTTCCTTAACGATATCCGAATCCGTGGCTGCGTCGAAGAAAGTCATCTGTCCGGGTATGGCCTCGGCGTTCTTCTTCCTCTCAGCCTTCCCCGCCTTCATGTCCCCGTTTACGGAACCGATGTCCTCAAGTTTCTCCGTGATGTCATTGTCCGCAAGCCTTGACAGCAGTTCTTTTGCCCTGTCTGTCACCATGTCCGGGACTCCTGCAAGCTTTGCCACCTGTATGCCGTAGCTCCTGTCTGCGCTTCCTTTCATTATCTTTCTCAGGAAAATAATGTCGTCTCCCTTTTCCCTCACCGCAACCCGGTAATTATTTACATTGTCGATCTTCCCCTCAAGCTCCGTCAGCTCGTGGTAATGGGTTGCAAAGAGGGTCCTGGCCCCCAGTATCCTCTTGCTGCTGATGTGCTCCACCACCGCCCAGGCTATGGACAGCCCGTCGTATGTGGATGTGCCCCGCCCGATCTCATCCAGTATGAGAAGGCTCTTTGATGTGGCGTTCCTCAGGATATTTGCGACCTCCGACATCTCCACCATAAATGTGGACCTTCCGGTGGACAGATCGTCCGACGCCCCGACCCTGGTAAATATCCTGTCCACAAGGCCTATCTTTGCATGCTTTGCGGGGACCGGGGACCCGATCTGCGCCATCAGCACGATCAGGGCGGTCTGCCTCATATATGTGGACTTTCCGGCCATATTTGGCCCGGTAATAACCGCCACGCAGTGCTTTTTGTTGTCCAGGAGGGTGTCGTTTGGAATGAACATCTCCTGTCCCGTCATCTGTTCCACCACAGGATGACGGCCGTCCTTTATGTCTATCACGCCGTCATCGGTGATATCCGGCATGACGTAATTATTTTTCTCACCCACATAGGACAGATCTGTCATGACATCCAGTTTGGCGAGCATCTCCGCTGCCCTCTGTATCCTCAGGGTCTCATCGGACACGGCCTTCCTGATGTTTGAAAACAGTTCGTACTCCCTGTCGCACATCTTCTCTTCTGCCCCGAGGATCTTGTCCTCCAGCTGCTTCAGAGGTTCGTTTATATATCTCTCACTGCCAACCAGAGTCTGCTTTCTCACATAATCCTGGGGGACCTTGTCCTTAAAGGAGTTGCTGACTTCGATATAATAACCGAAGACCGAATTGTACCTGATCTTCAGGTTCTTTATCCCGGTCTTTTCCTTCTCCGACTCCTCCAGATCCATGAGCCATTTTCGGCCATCGGTGCCTGCTGCCCTGTACTCGTCGACTGCGCTGTCGTAGCCGTCCTTTATTATCCCGCCTTCGTGGACCAGGATGGGTGGCTCGTCTTTTATGGCGGAATCTATGAGACTGCAGAGATCTGACAGGTCGTCAAAGCTGTCCAGCATCTGTTTTATGGGTTCACTGTCCACATCCTGCAGGACAGTCTTTACCGCAGGCAGCACTGACAGCGAGTCCCTCAGGGAAATAAGGTCCCTTGGGTTTGCAGTTCCGTAGGATGCCCTGGCAGAAAGCCTCTCGAGATCCAAAATCCCCGACAGATATTCCCTTATCTCATCCCGGGCCAGTGTGTTTTCGTTGAAGGCCTTGACCTTAAGCTGCCTGATCCTGATCTCATCCGCATCCACCAGGGGCTGCTCTATCACTCTCCTCAAGAGCCTTCCCCCCATGGCGGTCTTTGTCCTGTCCAAAACTCCCAAAAGAGAACCCTTCTTGGTCTTGTCCCGCATGGTCTCTATAAGTTCCAGGTTCCTCTCAGTGGACTGGTCCAAAAGCATGTATGTCCCGGGAGAATAAGGATATATCCTGGTAAAATACTCCATATCCCTTTTCTGGGTGTCGTAGAGATATTTGAGGAGCACCCCCGCCGCAGTGGTGCCGTTTGGAAATCTGTCAAGCCCGAGTCCCGTCAGGGAATTCACCTTGAAGTGCTTCATCAGAAGTTTCCTGCTGCCCTCCGGGTCAAAGGCCGTATCGGGCAGTGCAGTCACGGATGTGCCCCAGCGCTGCCTCAAAAGATCTATATCGAATCCGCTGTTCAGGAAGCTTTCCGACAGCACAAGTTCCGGGGGAGCGTACTTATTTATCTCATCAAATATCTTTGATCTGTCCTTCTCCTCCGTGAGATAATAATCCCCCGTGGACACATCTGCTGCGGATATCCCCAGGGAATCCCCGCCGTCGTATACGCACAGGAGAAATGAATTCTTCCCGGTCTCTCCGGAATCGTCGTCCATATTGGTGCCCGGGGTCACCACCCGGATCACCTCACGCTTTACAAGGCCTTTGGCCTTTCTCGGGTCCTCCACCTGCTCGCAGATGGCCACCTTGTAGCCCTTCTTTACCAGTCTGTTTATGTAGGATTCACATGAATGATAGGGGACGCCGCACATGGGCGCCCTCTCCACAAGACCGCAGCTCTTCCCGGTGAGGGTGAGATCCAGCTCGCGGGATACGGTCTTTGCATCTTCAAAAAACATCTCATAGAAATCGCCAAGACGGTAGAACAGGATACAGTCTGTGTACTCCTGCTTTGTCTCCATATACTTCTGCATCATGGGGGACAGCTGTTCAGTTGCCATTCTCTTCTCGCTTTCCTTTACGATAATAAAGGCATTGTTCAGTCCTCATCATCTTCTCGCTTTCCCATATAATAAAAGCCTTCACATTTTTCAAGCCTTACCTTCAGATATTGACCTATCATGCTCTCATTTCCCGGGAAATGTACCACTGTATTGTCCGGAAGCCTGCCGGTTACAAGGGAGGGATCCTTTTCGTTCAGATGCTCCACAAGCACCTCCTGAACCTCCCCTTCATGCCTTTTTATCTCATTTCTCGCAGTTTCCTGCACGCACTTGAGCACCCGGTCAAACTCTTTTTTCACGATGTCCTCAGGCACCTGGTCCGGATAGTCTGCGGCAGGGGTACCGGGGCGGGGGGAATACACGAAGGTGAAAGCATTGTCAAATCTGACCCGCTTCACAAGTTCTATGGTCTCATCCACATCTTCGCGGGTTTCCCCGGGAAAACCAACGATGATATCCGTGGTGATGGCGATCCCCGGGACTGCTTTTCTCAGTTTGTCAGTGATTTCTATGTAATGAGCCTTTGTGTAATGCCGGTTCATACGCTTTAATATCCTGTCAGATCCGGACTGCACCGGCAGATGAATGTGAGGACAGATCTTTTTTTCACTCCCCATGACCTCGATCAGTTCATCGGAGAGGTCCGCAGGATGGGAACTCATAAACCTGACCCTCCTGATTCCATCGATCTCACACACTTTTTTTAGGAGCATTGGAAATGTGAGCATGCCTTCACTGTCGCCGTAGGAATTCACATTCTGTCCGAGGAGCATCACCTCCGTCACCCCTTCCGCTGCAAGGTTTCTGATCTCCTCCAGCACGTCGCCTGCCCTCCTGCTCTCTTCTCGCCCCCTCACATAAGGAACGATGCAGTAAGTGCAGAAATTATTACACCCAAAGGTGATGTTGACGCCGGACTTGAAGGGATATGTCCTGGATTCAGGCAGTTCTTCCTCGATCCTGCTGCCTTCCTTCCTGACATCCCATGCTCTCTCCCCTGTCTCAAGGCTCTTTAGGAGAAGTCCCTCCAGACTTGAAATGTTGTGGGTCCCGAACATGATATCCACAAAGGGATAGGTCTTTTCGATCTTTTCCCTGACTCTCTCCTCCTGGGCCATGCAGCCGCAGAGACCGATCCTCAGTGCAGGCTTTTTGTCCTTGAGGGAATGGAGATATCCCAGACGCCCGAAAACCCTGACATCTGCGTTCTCCCTGACACTGCAGGTGTTGTATATGACCAGGTCAGCTTCCTTCTCTGACTCTGTCAGCGCATATCCCGCGCTCCTGAGAGTCCCCCTTATCTTTTCAGAGTCCCTCTCATTCATCTGACAGCCGAAGGTGACCACACAGGCTTTCAGATCCCTGCCGGCGGCCTCAGTTAACTCTCTTATTTTTTCATATAAACGGGGGCGGATATTATCTTCCGTCCCCGCTGCATTTGCTTTATCCGTCATTATTTCCATCGCTTTGTATTTTGACCGTTTCCTGCTTCTCAAAGCATTTCATCTATTCACCACCGGCTTCTGTAAAGCCATGCGGATCCTTCATACAATGATACATTCTCATACTTGATACATTCTCGTACATAATACATTCTCATACATAATACATTAAATATCTCTAATGTTCTACCTTATATCTTCGATATCCAGTTTCTTCGTGACAGTCACTGCCAGAGCTCCCGGACCTATATGACAGGAAACCGAAAGGGAAAGAGGATCCATGTGCACGCGAAAGCCCGGGAAACTCTTTTCCACATCCTTTCTCCACTCCTCGGCGACCTTTTTGTCCGTGCCGCTGTACGCTACAGCCAGCCAGACTTTTTCAGGATCCAGACCTCCAAATCTCTCTTCCGCATCTTTTCTGACGGCATCTTTCATTATAGCCTCGCCATGCCCCTTGGTCCTGGCCAGTCTGAAGGCGTCGAGTTTCTCGCCCTGTATGGTGAGCACGGGCCGCACCCTGAGCGCTGTCCCTATAGCCGCAGCCGCAGGGGTGATCCTGCCGCCTTTTTTCAGATATTTAAGGGTTTCCAGCATTATATATATGCTGGATTCGAATTTTGTCTCTTCCAGTCTCTGTTTGACCTGCAGGGCACTGTATCCGCGCTCTATCATAAGGAGGGCGTCCAAAACGCTCTGCCTCTGGGTCACGGATATACGCTGGTTGTCCACCACCTGAACCCTGCCATCGTAGTCGGAAGACAGCATGGCAGCGCTCTGGCATGAGCCTGAAAGTCCGCTGCTCATGGGTATGTACACCAGTTCGTCGTAACTGGTAAGCACCCTGTCCCAGACGTTCATCAGGGATTCCGGGGACGGCTGGCTGGTGCTGATGGACACATCCCCCTCCAGCATTGTGTAAAACTGTTTCTGGGTCAGGTTGATCCCTTCATAATAGGTCTCACCGCCCACATAAAACGGCATCGGGACCACGAAGACATGCATCTTCTCGGCCTCCTTTGCAGGCATTCCACTGTTTGTATCTGTTACCACCGCAGTCTTAGCCATGGCAATCCTCTCCGGTATAATAAGTACCCTTCGCGGCCCTGCCGGGGTATGCAACCGTGCATAAACGGCAAGCCCCCTCATAGCTGTCCTGTCAGAGTTCCTTCCAGATCCCGTACAACAAACTGCATTTTATCTGACTGTGGAATTCTAACACGGAACGCCAAAAGGGGCAACTGTGAACGAAGAGCTTAAAAAGTACAAGGTTGAGTGTACACCATTTTTTTCAACAAAAAAACTGATATTTTTGCCTTTTTTGCAGTCATCTATGATACCCGGCATTTTGACTACTTTTTTTCATCGTGCTACAATGCACAGGTTCCGTAGATCTTAACAGCTGTACACGCAGACAGCCGGTCACAGACCGTTAAACACAGACATTATCATGTCAGACAGATTGCGGTCCTTCAGGAGCAGTACAAATGGCATTTGACGGCATAACCCTGTCCGCTGTAGTCCGGGAATTAAGCATATTTAAAGGGCTTCGAGTGGCAAAGATATCACAACCGGATAATCATTCGATCATCCTCACCTTCAAAACGGAGATGGGAAATAAGCGCCTGTTCATGTCTGCAAATCCCTCTCTTCCCCTGTTGTATGTCACAGATACCAACAGACAGTCGCCTGACGCTGCCCCCTCTTTCTGCATGGTCCTGAGAAAACACATGCAGGGAGCACGGATCGAAGACATAATTCAGCCCGGTCTGGAAAGAGCTGTCCGGATATCTTTCCGCCATTCCGATGAGATGGGTGACATTCAAACCTACACCCTGGTGACGGAACTCATGGGAAAACACAGCAACATAATCCTGACAGGAAACGATGACAAAGTGATAGACGCCATAAGACATGTCCCCCCCTCGATGAGTTCTGTGCGCACCGTTCTTCCGGGGACCACCTACTTCCTTCCGGAGACCAAGGGGAAGTCCGATTTTCTGACAACCTCAGCGGAAGCATTCATGCGGTCACTTTCATCTTCCCCCCTGCCGATATCATCCTTTTTGAACGCATCCTACCAGGGTATATCCAGGGTTGCGGCGGAGGAAGTGTGCAACAGGGCCGGGATTTCTCCCGATTCTCTGCAGGAGACGCTTTCGCCCTCAGACATGTCTTCAGTCTATCTGGCGGTGAAAGGCCTTATTGAAGAAGCATCATCCGGGAAAATCTCCCCGGTGATCTACATGGAAAAGGGTAAACCCGTGGAGTTTTCACCCGTTCCCCTGACCACCTGCGCCGGGATGGAATCCTTTACCTGCTCCGGCATAAGCGAGGCCATGATCTCTTTCTATTCAGAAAAAGAAAGGATCTCCCGTATAAAGCAGAGAGGCTCTGATATAAAAAAAGCCGTATCTTCGCTGCTTGCAAAGGATGTAAAAAAACTCTCCCTTCAGGAGAAGCAGCTTAAAGATACGGAAAAAGCAGACACCCTCAGGACTTACGGAGAACTTCTTTTGATATACGGATACAGCATACAGCCCGGGGACAAGACCCTGACTGCCGAAGACTACCGCACCGGTGAGGAGATCAAGATCCCACTGGACACCACTCTCACCTTTAAGCAGAACGCCAACAGGTATTTTGCCAGATATGACAAATTAAAACGCACCAGGGAGAATCTCCTGAAACTCACAGAAGATGTGAAAAAAGAGATCGAACTCCTTGAAACCATTTCCCAGGCCATAGACATGGCAGAAAACGACGCTGACCTTACAGATATACGGAGGGAACTGGCAGATTACGGCTTTATCAAAATGTCTCCGGACAGCAAAGGCAGAAAAAGATCCGGCAATGCATCCCAGTCGGAACCCCTGCACTATCTGAGCCGGGACGGCCACCACATATACGTGGGAAAGAACAACCGCCAGAACGATCAGCTTACTTTTTCACTGGCCCGCCCCGAAGACTACTGGTTCCACGCCAAGGGTGTCCCGGGCTCCCATGTGATCCTGAAAGTAAATGAAAACGAGGACACTCCTTCGGACTCGGCCTTTGAAGACGCTGCAGCCCTTGCAGTCCACTATTCACGTTTGAAGGATCTGGACAAGGGGGAAGTGGATTATGTGAAAAAAAGGGAAGTAAAGAAACCGAAGGGTTCATTTGCGGGTTTTGTGGTCTACTACACCAACTATTCCATGGTAATGTCTTCGGATATTTCAGCCCTCACACAGGTCTGAACGTCTGAAATATGCTGCCATGTCACTCCTCCTTGCTGTCACTCCTCTTTGCTGTCACTCCCCTTTGCTGTCACTCCTCTTTGCTGTCACCCACTCTGCGGATCAAAAGCTTTGACAGTTTCTTACCGCCGGGGAATCTGGACAGCTCGCTTTCTCCCACAGCTCCGGACCACACCATGATGAGCAGATAAACAACCATGGAGACAGCCACCGCTGCGAAAAGTGAAACAGCATTCGATCCGGTGATATGATCCAAAAGAAGATATACGCCGATAGCTGCAACGCCCATGACTGCGGAAGAAAGCAGGGGAAGCAGGAACGTATTCTTCACTTCCTGCCTGAATCCCAGATTTCTCCTTATGGATATCCCGTTCAGAATGCACATTATAAGTGAATAGGCTATATCTGCTATGACCAGGGCATACAGATTCAGATCGGTCTTTCTGAGCAGAACTTCCAGAATGCCAAACTGTATCACAAGGGCCACCACAGCGTGCACCACCGGGCGGTTCACCATACCTACACTCTGCAGTACACCGTTTGTGATCGTGGAAAGCGAATACAGTATGACCGTTATACCGATGGCTGTCAGAAGACGGGATGCCGTGTCTATGGATGCCCTCTGTGGAAAGAGCAGCGTGACTATGGGTTTCGATAACACCATGAGCCCCACCATACAGGGGATAGCCACCAGCATTGTGATCCTGACTGCAGACCCTGTCCTGGCTTCAGTCTTCTCCCTGTCGTTCAGAGCCCAGGCGGCTGCAGCCTCAGGTATCACCGCAGCGCTTACCGCAGATGCGATGGCCACCGGTATATTTCTCAAAACTATAGTCTTCCCTGAAAAAATACCGTACAAGGTGGCGATCTCAGCCTCTCCGTGACCTCTGACATTTATCATTATCCTTGAATAAACCGTCTGATCCACAGCCGTGAGACAGTTGTATATAAATGTGCTCAATATGAAAGGAGTCACCACCAGGAATATCTCCTTCAATATCGCCGGATATGATTCATCATCATAAGTTAAATCTCTACTTACTCTTTTATTAATAAAATCACGATTTAAGTAATACATGAGGCTCATGAACAAGAGGGCTATCAGCACTCCGGCGCCGGTTCCGATGGCGGAACCCGCCGCCCCTCTCACTGCTCTTGCAGTATCCTCCCCCGCCCCGGACCCAAGGGTCATGGCAGCACTGTTCACAAAGAACCAGGCTGCCCCAACGCTTATGGCTGCGTTCATAAGCTGTTCCAGTATCTGTGAGACCGAAGTCTGCACCATGGAACGATGGGCCTGGAAAAATCCCCTGAGCACTCCCAAAAGCCCTGACAGGAATATGGTAGGCGCAAATATCCTCAGCACGGGAACCGCGTTTGACACCACCAGGTACGGAGCTGCAAACCATGCAAAGGCAGCCGCCAGGCTCCCAACTATCAGAACATAAATAAAAGCGCCATTTAACAAACGCTTGGCGCTCTTGTATTCCCGCCTGGCCAGTTTTCCCGCCATGACGCGGGACATGGCTGAGGGAATGCTGTAGGAAGAGATCAGAAGTATGTTCGTATAAATATTATAGGCATACCCATAGTAGCCATTCCCCTCATCACCTATTATGGCAGCCAGGGGGCTCCTGTACAGTATGCCTATTATGCGTACAATTATTCCGGATACGGCGAGTATGCCGGCCTGCTTTATAAAACCGGAATTCCCGCTCTTTTTGCCCATTTATCCAATAAGCCAGTCATACATCTCCTGGTACCTTGCGGCAGACTGCTTCCAGGAAAAATCGGCAGCCATATCCCTGTCGATGATCTTGTTCCATTCTCTCTTCTTGTCATAATAGATGCGTTCCGCATACCTGATGGTGGAAAGCATCTCATGGGCGTTGTAATTTACAAATGAAAAGCCAGTTCCGGTGCTCTCATACTCGTTATAAGGTTCCACCGTGTCCTTGAGACCGCCTGTCTCCCTGACAATGGGCACTGTGCCGTACCTTAAGGATATCAGCTGTGAAAGCCCGCAGGGCTCAAACAGTGAAGGCATCAGGAATGCGTCACAGGAACCGTAGATCTTATGAGCCAGGTCGTCGGAATAATAAATATTTGCAGAGACCTTATTGTTATATTTCCAGTCATAGTGCCTGAACATGTTCTCATACTGCTCTTCCCCGGATCCCAGCACCACTATCTGGACTTTGTCCCGGCACAGCTCATCCATGACATAAGCCACCAGGTCAAATCCCTTCTGCCCCGTGAGCCTGGACACGATGCCGATCATCATTATGTCCTCACTCACCTCCAGCCCCAGCTGTTTCTGCAGCGCCACCTTGTTCCTGCCCTTTTCCTTCCGGAAATTGATGGCGTCGTAGCGCTTTGTCAGGGCTGTGTCCTTGGAAGGATCGAATTCATCGTAATCTATGCCGTTCAGGATACCTCTCAGGTCGTTTGCCCGGGCTGCAAGTATGCCGTTCAAGCCCTCTCCGTAAAAGTTGGTTTTGATCTCCTCCGCATAGGTGGGACTGACCGTGGTGACCGCATCGGCAAAGACTATCCCGCCCTTCAGCAGATTGGCATCCGTATAGCTTTCAAGCTTGTCCGGAGTGAAATAGGAGGCGGGCAGTCCCGTGATCTCCCTGACCTTCTTGATGTCCCACTTCCCCTGGAATTTCAGGTTGTGGATGGTCATTATGGTCTTTATTCCCCTGTAGAACTCACCGCCTGCAAACCTTTCCTTGAGATATACCGGTATCAGTCCGGTCTGCCAGTCGTTGCAATGGATTATGTCCGGTCTGAAATCTATGACAGGCAGCACAGAGAGCACGGCCTTTGAGAAAAATGCGAACTTCTCGATCTCGTAAATGGGATCGTCGCCGTAGGGCCTGCCGCCGCCGAAATAGGACTCGTTATCTATGAAATAATATGTGATGCCGTCGGACTCCGCCTGAAAAATACCCACATAAACATTCTTCCAATTGAAATCCATGTAGAAATTCGTGACATAGTTCAGTTTATCCACCATCTCACTGTGCATGCACATGTATTTCGGAAGGATTATACGAACATCAAAATATCTCTTGTCAATATCCTTTGGGAGGGAACCGATAACATCGGCAAGTCCACCTGTCTTTATAAACGGGACTCCCTCGGAAGCAACTAAAAGTATTTTCTTCATGTAAAACCTCCCACTCAGATCTCTCCGTAAACATCGCCGGATAACGCGAATGATAAATACTATAATAGTATATCAGTAACCCTTCTGTCCTTCAAGTGACTCGTCATTTTCAACCCAGTCGGACACGTTCACGACCCTGTAATCATCCCTGGTGTCCCGCACGATCACCCTCTTGATCCCGGCGTTTATTATCATGCGCTTGCACATGGAGCAGCTGGAAGCATTTTTTACATAATCCCCGGTATCTGCTTCCTTCCCCACCAGGTATATATCCGCGTCTATCATCTCGGACCTGGGAGCGGAAATAATGGCGTTGGCCTCGGCGTGTACGCTCCTGCACAGTTCGTACCTCTCCCCCCGGGGTATCTGCATCTTCTGTCTCACGCAGTATCCCATATCAGTACAGTTCTTCCGGCCTCTGGGAGCCCCCACATACCCGGTGGATATGACCTCATCGTTTTTCACGATAACTGCCCCGTACAGCCGTCTCAAGCAGGTTCCCCTCTGCAGAACGGTCTCTGCAAGATCCAGGTAATAATTGACCTTGTCTCTTCTCCCCATATCACACTACTCCTTTCGATACGCCATAAAGATCATGGATCCCGATCACTTCTTTCCCTTTACCTCTGCCGCCTTCCTCCTAAGTTCCGCGGCGTTCTCCAGGGCTGCGTCCGATTCCTCATCGCTTCCCACCATTCTGGCCAGTTCCTTAAGGCTTCCTTCCTCGTCCAGTTCCCTTATATGGGTCCTGGTGACCGTATTGTCCGTCTCCTTCTCTATGAGGAAGTGGGTATCTGCCATGGCTGCGATCTGGGGCAGATGGGTGATGCAGATGATCTGTCTGCCGCCTGAAAGCTCCCCCAGGGATTCAGACACCTTAAAAGCTGTCCTGCCGCTTATGCCGGAGTCGATCTCATCGAAGATAAGGGCCCTCACGTCATCCTTCTCTGCGGTGACAGTCTTAAGCGCCAGCATTATCCTGGATAGTTCGCCTCCGCTCGCGGTATCCGCAACGCTTTTCAGATCCTCCCCGGGATTCACGGACACCATAAAGCACACCGTGTCCCAGCCGGTCCTGGTGATGGTCTTGTTGTCGCAGAGTATGTCTATCCTGAACCTGGAATCCAGGAAATTAAGACCTCTCATGGCGTCAGTCATACGTTCAGACAGATCCTCCCCGGCCTTCACCCTGATGTCATGGGCTTTTGAACACAGATCCTTAAGTTTCTTCTCTATTTCTTTCTTTTTCTGAAGGAGCTTATCCCTGTAATTCTCCCAGTCCCTGAATTTATTTAACAGTTCCTCCCTCTCATCCCTGTAGGAGATAATGGCCTCGTAGCTGTTTCCGTATTTATCCTGCAGATGGTTCAGGGTGTCCATCCTCTTCACCGCCCGGTCGTATTCCTCTGGGTCAAAGGAGAGATCAGCGATCTGATCATTGGCTTCCCTGATAAAATCGGACAGCAGGGAATCGATCTCCTCCAGTTCGCTTTCAAGGGCAGACACACCGGGGTCCAAAGCGGACACGTCCCTTACAGCCCTCACGGCATCGGATACCATGTCCCCCTCGCACAGGGACACCGCCTTTTCCAGGGCTTCCCTGATCCTGCCGGAGTTCCCGGCCTTCCTGACATATTACTGAAGTTCTTCGTACTCACCCTTTTTGAGATCTGCTGAGTCTATCTCATTTATCTCGTATTCAGCAAGATCTGCCTCTCTCTGTCTTGTGCGGTCGTCCCGCTCCTCCTCCGAAAGCTCTTCATTTATCCCTCTGATCTCCGTGAAGAGGCCGGATATCTTCTCTTTTAGCCCGGACAGTTCCTCCCCTGCCCAGGAATCCAGCACATCCGCCTGGGAAGCCGAAGACAGCAATGTCTGATGCTCCTTCTGACCGTAGATGTCCATCAGGTAAGGGGCTATGGATCTTATGGCTTTAAGGGTGACTGTCTCACCGTTCACCCTGATAACGCTGCGCTTTTCCGATATCTTTCTCTGTATCAGGACTTCATCCCCTGCGTCATCGATACCCATTTCCGAAAGCATCCCGCTGACCCTTTGGTCTCCCGCGGTGTCGAAGGTGAGTTCGATCAGGGCGTATTCAGCGCCGTGTCTTATAAGGCTCTGGTCCGCATGTCCCCCCAGCGCTGCAGCAACAGAGCCGATGATCACGGATTTCCCGGCTCCGGTCTCTCCTGTCATTATGTTCAGGCCGTCGTTAAATGTAATGTCTGCACTCTCTATCAGAGCCAGATTTTTCAAATGTACCTCACGAAGCATTTATTAAAAGATCACCGTCCTTTCTCAAACAAAAACAAAGTCCTTATTTCCGCTGAGCCCGTCAATGCCTCAATTTCCGCTCATCTTCCTGCTGAGAACATTCAGGAAGCTCTCCTGGGAAAGTTTTATGATCTTGGCCGTCTCCACGGCTCTTGTGATAGTCACCCTGTCACCTGCTTCCAAGGGGATGTTGTCTGTCCCGTCGAAGCTGACCTCGGCTGTCTGGGTCCTGTCGCCGGACCCCTTGCAGAGTTCGATCACCACCTCATCTTCAGGAGAGAGTACGATGGATCTCGAGTGAAAGGTGTGAGCGCAGATGGGAGTCAGCAGTATTGTCCGGGCTCCGGGTTCAACCACCGGTCCTCCCGCAGAAAGAGAATAAGAAGTGGAGCCGGTGGGTGTAGCGCATATGATACCGTCTGCCACAAAGCTGTTCAAAAGGATTCCGTTTACATATACATCAAATCTGATGATCTGAAGTTTTCCCGTGCGGGTGACCACGATGTCGTTCAGCGCGCTGCCCACATGGTCTCCTGCGATACCTTTCAGCATCATGCGCTCTTCAATGACGTAGTCATCACGCATAAGCCTGTCTATGGCGTTCTCGATGTCATCGGTCTCCACTTCGGTCAGATAGCCGAGGGTGCCGAGATTTACGCCGAGAAGGGGCACTCTGGAAGACTGGGTAGCCCTCGCCGCCTGCAGCATGGTGCCGTCCCCTCCCAGAACCAGTATCGCCTCTATACCGTAGGGGATATCTATCTTGCGGTCCCGGCTCTCATCCCCCAGCAGCATGGAAATGACCCGTCTGGCCCCGTGTTCTCCCAGATAGGACATGATCTGCCGGGTGTATGCAGCCTCCGGATCCTTGTATTCATTTGCAATTATCAAAAAGTTCTTCATATCCGCAATCTTTTGATGCCACCAAAATGTCTGTGTCTTAAATACCCCTGCCGTTATCAAAAAAAAATCATATCTTCATATCTTCAGCTCTTCCGCCGCTTTCAGGACAGTCTCTTTGACCGTCTTCTCATCCACAGGGCAGGGTTCCTCAGTCTCAAAGTTTAGCAGATGCAGCAGGTACTCGATATTCCCCTCCGGTCCTTTTATGGGGGAAAACGACAGCCCCACCGGAGACATCCGGTTTTCTTTTGCGTAAATAAGCACTTTCCGGATCACATCTTCATGCACCCTGCTGTCCCTGACCACGCCGTGCTTTCCCACGTTCTCCCTGCCTGCCTCAAACTGCGGCTTTATCAGACATATCATGTCTGCCCCGTCTTTAAGCACCTGAGACGCCGGCGGGAGTATCTTTGACAGTGAGATAAATGATACATCAGCTGTCGCCAGATCCACCCTGTCATCTATATCTTCAGGCTTGAAATACCTGAAATTCGTCCTTTCCATGCACACCACCCTGGGGTCAGACCGGAGACTCCAGGACAGCTGCCCGTGACCTGAATCCACTGAGTATACCTTTACTGCGCCGCCCTTCAGCATACAGTCCGTAAATCCCCCGGTGGAAGCGCCTATGTCCAGGCAGATCCTGTTTTCGGTGCTCACCCCGAAGACTTTGAGAGCCTTCTCAAGCTTGAGCCCGCCCCGGCTCACATAGGGGCATGTATCTCCCCTGACTTCGATATCCGCATCCTCCGGGAATGTGCTTCCGGCCTTGTCTTCCTTCTGGCCTTCCACATATACTATACCCTCCATTATGATGCGCTTGGCCTGTTCCCTTGAAGGCATAAGGCCACGCTCTGTCAAAAGAACATCCAGCCTCTTTTTCATTTGAGGATTTCCTGTATCCTGTGAAAGACGCTTTTGTCGTCCATTCCGTATTTTTCCATAAGGACGCCGACAGCCCCCTGCTCCATGTATATGTCGGGAGCGGCTATGCCCAGGAAATTGGGTTTAAGTCCCTCCTTCTCCATAAACATGGACACTGCGCTGCCATAGCCTCCTGCTGCCTCGTTTTCTTCCATGGTCACTATGAGTTCATGGTCCTTGCAGAGATCCCTTATCAGTTCCACATCCAGAGGCTTTACAAATCTGGCATTTACAAGGGTGCAGGGCTTTCCCGCCTCTTTCATGCGCTCCCTCACCTTTTCTGCGACTCTCACCATGCTGCCGACAGCTAAAAGGCATACCCCGCTCTCCCTGTAGATCACTTCGCTCTTTCCGGTGATGATCTCTTCACGGAACTCTTCAAGTCCCGTGTAGGCTTCCCTGTTGGGATATCTGATGGCCACGGGAGCCTCCAGGGATATTGCGTATTTCAGCATATCGGACAGTTCCCATTTGTTCTTCGGAGCCATCACCGTGAGACCGGGGATGGATGACAGATAGGACAGATCGTATATGCCCTGGTGTGTCTCACCGTCTGCTCCCACGATCCCCGCCCTGTCCAGGGCGAAAACCACAGGGAGATTCTGCCTGCACACATCGTGGAGGATCTCGTCGTAGGCTCTCTGCAGGAAGGATGAATACACGGCTACCACCGGTTTCAGACCTCCCGCCGCAAGTCCCGCAGCGAAGGTCACCGCATGGCCTTCCGCTATACCCACATCGAAGAACCTTTCCGGGTACATGTTCCTGAACCGGTTCAGTCCGGTGCCCCCGGGCATGGCCGCAGTCACAGCCACCACCTTCTCATCCCTCTTTCCCATCTTGCACATGACTGTGGAAAAGATATCCGTGTAATTGGCGACAGTGCGGGGATTCTTGGGTATCCCCGTCTCTATGTCAAAGGGTCCGGTGCCGTGGAACCTGGCGGGATGCTTTATGGCAGGTTCATATCCCCTGCCCTTCTCTGTCTTCACATGGACAATGACGGCTTTCCTGACACGCCTGGCTTCCTTAAAGGTCCTTAGGAGCTCATTTATGTTATGTCCGTCCACGGGGCCTAAGTATGTGATCCCCATCTCCTCAAAGAACATCCCCGGCAGGAAAAATGATTTAAATGTATTCTTGGTACGCCGGATACTCTCGATTATCTTGTCATTATTTGCAGATTTCTTCTTCAGGGAATTGTAGACATCATCCCTGAACTCAAGATACTTGTCCGCAGTGCGGATCGTATTCAGATATTTCGCCACACCGCCCACATTTTCCGCGATGGACATATTGTTGTCGTTCAGTACGATAATGAAATTCGTATTGAGCTTTGACGCGTTGTTAAGGGCCTCATAGGCAAGCCCGCCGGTGAAGGATCCGTCTCCGATGACAGACACCACCGTATACTTTTCCCCGGTCAGCTGCTTTGCCCGGACAAATCCGATGCCTGCGGAAAGAGAGGTGGAACTGTGACCTGTCTCAAAGCAGTCACAGTCCGATTCGCTCCGCTTCGGAAAACCGCTGAGTCCCTGATACTGTCTGAGGGTTGAAAACCCATCCATCCTGCCTGTGAGCAGCTTGTGTGTATAGCTCTGATGCCCCACATCCCATATCAGCTTGTCTTTTGGCAGATCCAGGAACATGTGAAGGGCCATGGTCAGTTCAACCGTGCCCAGATTCGGTCCCAAATGACCCCCTGTCTCTGACAGGGAGTTCACCAAAAATTCCCTTATCTCAGCTGCCAGCGCGGGCATGTCGGATGCCGGGATCTTCTTTATGTCATTTGGTTTTTTTATCTGTTCCAGAAGCATGGTCACTTACTGCGCCCGGAAAGTGAAGCTATCAGATCTGACAGAAAGCCCGGGTCACCCCCTGCGTCCTTAAGTATGGACAGGGCCTTGTCCGTAAGCTCCTCCACTTTCCTTCTGCACTCCTCAAGTCCATATACGGAAACATAGGTCATTTTTCCGTTTTTCTCATCGCTGCCGGCGTCCTTCCCTATCTCTTCACGGCTGCCGGTCACATCCAGTATGTCATCCCTTATCTGGAAGGCAATGCCCATGGCGCTGCCGCATTCCTCCATGGATCTGATGTCATCCTCCGAAGCTCCCGCAAGAGCGGCTCCTGCCATAAGGGAGGCCTCCATGAGACATGCAGTCTTCTTTTCATCCATAAAGAGCAGAAGTTCCTCGGATGCTTCCCCTCTCTTCTCTGCGGACAGATCTGCTGACTGTCCTCCCACCATACCGTTTATACCTGCCTTGTCTGCAAGTATATGCTGGGCCAGGGCTCTCCTCTTCATGGTCTCCATATCAGGAGAATCCATCACCTGTGAGGATGTGATCTCGTAGACCAGGTTCAGGAGCGCATCTCCTGCCAGGACTCCCATGCCTTCCCCGTAAACTGCGTGGGTAGTCTTTATTCCCCTCCGGTACTCATCGTTGTCCATGGCTTCCAGATCGTCATGGATCAGAGAATAATTGTGGATGAATTCGATGGCAGCCATAAACGCATCTATGGCAGGATCCTGTCCTCCATACATGAGAAAAGCTTCCTTCATCAGAATGGGCCTCAGTCTCTTTCCTCCGGACCTGACCCCGTAATTCACAGCTTCGGCCACATCCCGCTGAAAGCCGGATTCCTCGGGCAGAAATGACAATACGGTCTTCTCTGCCTCAGATGTCTTTTCCTTCAGAAGGCTTTTGAATCCGTCACTGGCCATCGTCGCCCTCCGTATCAGGTTCGTCAAAGGGGCTCAATTCCCCCTGTGAATTCAACTGCTGAACTTTTTTCTCGACCATGTCTATCTTTTCGGAGGAAGCCTTCAGCAGGTTCATTCCTTCCTGATAAGCTTTGAAGGCAGCCTCAAGAGAGAGCCTGCCTCCCTCCAGGGCGCTTATCCTGGCTTCCGCCTCGCTTAAAAGCTCATCGATACTCTTTTCTTCC
The DNA here is from genome assembly GCA_024695225.1 of Lachnospiraceae bacterium. Lineage (GTDB taxonomy): Bacteria > Bacillota > Clostridia > Lachnospirales > Lachnospiraceae > JAEELB01. The sequence goes on along the minus strand of JAILIO010000227.1, from coordinate 14,060 downwards.
ATTTCTTTTTTTGCTTCTTCACTCATCTTCCGTAACCTCCATGACTTCGGATGTTATATGTCCGCCCTTCAAATAAGTTCTGACCGCCATACCCTTTTTCACATCGCCTACACTCTTTAGGGGAACACCGTTCTCATCTTCCGTAAATGAGTACCCCTGGCTCAGCCTCTCAGCCGGGGACAGGGCCTTGAGCGACGCGTGATCCATGCGGCATCTTCCCTTTTCCTTTTCTATCCTGGCGTTGATCAAAGCCTCCGCTCTGTCGTACAGATGAGCAAGCCTGTTCTCATAATCTCTGACCTTGCGTTCGGGACTTTGATTTGACAGTCTGAGATTGTCCTTATTTACCCTTTCCCTGTACCGCCTGAGATTCATCTGCCAGGGCATTCCGATCCTGGTGAGATCGTTTCCCGTCCGGTTTTTGTAAACGGATACCAGCTTCTCCCAGGAGAGCAGCATCCGGGGTCTGTCATCCCTCACATGGTCTTTGTATCTCTGAAGAGTCCTCTCCCAGGGCAGGTCGAGCCTTGACATATCTTCTTTAAGCCTTATCCCGTATTCCCTGACACAGGCTTTCATAAGACTGTCCAGTTTCGCATTCATTTCCCTGATACTTTTATCCAGCTGTTCTGTGCCGCTCACCGCGATCTCCGCTGCAGCTGTGGGGGTGGACGCGATACAGTCAGCCACCAGATCGCAGAGGGTGGTGTCTGTCTCGTGACCCACACCGGAAATTATGGGTATCTCAGAATTAAAGACCGCCTGTATCACCGGCATCTCGTTAAACGCCCAAAGGTCTTCGATGGAACCGCCTCCGCGCCCTACTATGATGACCTGGGCTTCCGTATACTGCAATGCCTGTATGCCCTGAGCTATACCCTCTGCAGCATCTTTCCCCTGTACCAGGGTCGGATACAAAATGATCTGAACCCCCGGGGCATGACGCCTCACGGTCTTTATGATATCTCTTACGGCGGCTCCTCCGGGTGCCGTCACAACCCCCAGAGTGCTTACATACCGGGGAAGGGGCTTTTTATGGGACCGATCGAACATCCCCATTTCTTCAAGTTTTACTTTCAGTTCTCCAAACTTGCGAAACAGTTCTCCCACGCCGGAACGCTCAATCTTGTCTGCGTAAAGCTGGTACCTGCCTCCCTCTTTATAAACATCCACACTCCCCTTGACTGTTACCTTATCCCCGTTAGCAGGATCAAAACTCAGCCCCTTATTTATCTTTCCTTTAAACATGACGCAGGGTATCTGGGTGTTGCTGTCCTTAAGGGTAAAATATATATGTCCTGATTTGGATACAGAATAATTGCTGATCTCACCGGTGACGTTGATATCATTCAACAACGTATCAGTTGTTAAAATACTCTTGATATAATCGGTGATCTGAGACACCGAATAGATGTTAGAGACGTTAGCCATCTTCTGCTTTCTGCGCAAAGAGCGCCAGTACACCGTTTACAAAGGACGAAGAATTGTCCTGACCATATTTTTTGGAAAGTTCGACGGCTTCATTTATGGCAACACTCTCAGGCACATCTTCATCGTATATCATTTCATACAAAGCCAGCCTGAGTATGGCAAGCTCCACTTTCCCGATCCTGTTTATATCCCACCCGGAAGTGCGTTCTGACACCATAGCGTCCAGTTCCGTAAGTTTCCCGGTGATATTGTCGAATTTCCCGCTGATCGAAGAGATATCCTCCTCGGTCAGTTCCGGTTCACCATCCGGTCTCTCCCCGAAAAAAAGCCTCTTCTGTTCTTCCATTTCCATTTCGTCATGGAATTCCAGCCTGAAAAGCAGTTTGAAGAGCTGCTCTCTTTTTTTATGTCTGCTGAGTGACATATAAAGTCACCTTGCTCCTATCTCGGCCCCTACGACCTTTATGTTCACGCTCTTTACCATCAGTCCCGTCATGTTTTCCACAGCGGTCCTGACCCTGCTCTGAACCTGGCCGCAGGTCTCAGGGATATTGTGACCGTAGGAGATCGTGATGTTCAACAGCAGGTCCACGTTCTTCCCGGTAACCCTGACTTTCGCGCTGCCGGACTGGGCCACACCGTTTTTGATCTCGCTGGCCACACCGTCCACTTCACTGGCAGCGATGGTGGCGATGGAAGACACCACCTCATCGGCGATACTGACAGATCCGAGCTTCATCTCACTTCCGCTCTCAACTACTGCGGTTTCCTTTGTCTTCCGTTCCGTTTTCTTTCTTCCGGCCATCTTGTCACCCTCATTTAAAAATCATCGTCTGCAACACATGCACACATGCAGCAGATCATCTTCAGTCAAAATCGTTATATAACATAATATATCCGATCGTCCGCAACACATATCGATATATTTCATAATATATCCGATCGCCTGCAGCACATATCGATATATTTCATAATATATCCGATCGCCTGCAGCACATATCGATACATTTCATAATATATCCGATCGTCCGCAGCACATATCAAAGTCTAATGATACCAAAAATCCGAATATTTGTCAGCATCCAATTGCGGACATCAGTTCCTTCCGAACTCTGAAAGTTTAAGGCCCTTATTTCTCTCAACTGTCATCTGGGGGCTCCACTCGTTGACAAATAAGAGCAGCACATTTCCCTTAAGGTCCCTGATCTTATGCATATCGCTGGTGCCTGTCATATTGCCGATGTCCATCTCCTCGGCATTGTCCACCCACCTGATATACTCGTAAGGCAGGGGATCCAGTCTGATCTCCACATTGTATTCATTTGTGAGCCTGAATTTCAGCACGTCCAGCTGCAGCATGCCCACGACCCCAACGATGATCTCCTCCATACCGGTCTGATACTCCTGGAAGACCTGTATGGCGCCCTCCTGGGCTATCTGGTTCACACCCTTCACGAACTGCTTTCTCTTCATGGTATCCAAAAGAGTGACCCTTGAGAAATGTTCCGGCGCAAACGTGGGGATGCCTTCGTACCTGAACTCCTCCGAAGGCTCACAGATGGTGTCGCCTATGGAAAACACCCCGGGGTCGAAGACTCCGATTATGTCGCCCGCATAGGCTTCCGTCAGGATCTTCCGCTCATCAGCCATGATCTGTTGGGGCTGGGACAGTCTCATAACCCTGCCCCCCTGAACATGCCTGACCTCCTTTGAGGGATCGAAATGACCGGAGCATATGCGCATAAAGGCCACCCTGTCCCTGTGGGCCTTGTTCATATTTGCCTGGATCTTGAATACAAAGGCGGAAAAGCCTCCGTCTATGGTATCTATCTCCCCCTTGTCGGACATCCTGGGGGATGGAGGCATTGACATCCTGAGGAACTCTTTCAGGAAAATATCCACACCGAAATTGGTCAGGGCCGAACCGAAAAATACCGGGGTCAGCACGCCGGACCTGACTTTGTCTATGTCATAGGATGCGCCTGCGCCCTCGAAGAGTTCCCTCTCAGTCAGCAGGTTTTCACAGGCTTCCTGTCCTATCTTTTCAGCCACAGCCTTTTCGTCGTCTAAACTGATCTCCTCAGCAACCCCCTCCTTGGTGCCCTTGAGAGTGTCCGAATACAGGATGATCTTATTTTCCCTGAGGTCCAGAACTCCCTTGAAATCTTTTCCGGATCCCACTGGCAGGTTCATGGGGCAGGTGTCTATGCCCAGCTCCTTCTCGATGTTATCCAGCAGTTCAAAGGTGTCCAGAGCGTCCCTGTCCAGCTTGTTTATAAATGTAAATATGGGGATATGCCGCATGACGCAGACTTTGAACAGTTTCCTGGTCTGAGCCTCAACTCCCTTGGCTGCATCGATCACCATCACTGCGGAATCGGCAGCCATAAGGGTCCTGTATGTGTCCTCTGAGAAATCCTGGTGTCCCGGGGTGTCCAGTATATTGATGCAAAAGCCCTCATATTCAAACTGCAGGACGCTTGAAGTGACGGAGATACCTCTCTCCTTCTCTATCTCCATCCAGTCGGAGACCGCATGTCTTGCAGTGGCTTTTCCCTTCACGCTCCCCGCCAGGTTTATGGCGCCGCCGTACAGCAGGAACTTTTCCGTAAGGGTGGTCTTTCCCGCGTCCGGGTGGGATATGATGGCAAAGGTTCGCCTTCTGTTGATCTCTTCTGTCCTGTTCATCATGAGAAACTTATGAGCTCCTGAGCAGGTTTAGGGGCGGAAACGATATCCTCTGCATGCAGCACAGGACCTTCCTCGTCGCCGTAATCCTTGAAATGCTCCAGACTCACCCTCGCTTTGACTTTTACCCAGTCGCGTTCTTTAAATGAAGACAGCTTATCCGTGAAACAGGGATAACCCAGAAAACTCATATCGGCGGCGCAGCAGGTCATTGCAAGCCTGCCGGGCACCATATATCCACCCTTGTCTCCCTCGGGTTTCATCACCTGTCCCACATATTCGATGGTCTTTCCCAGATACCTGTCCGCATGGTCCATCATATCTATGAACCATATGCCGTAACCGCGTTCGTCCAGTTCCAGCACCGGGGAATTCAGGTCGTAGGGCAGATCGTCCTCCAGGATAGAAGTTATCTCACCGTTTTTGTCCTCAAAGATGATATCAGACTGCAGCGCCACCGCCTTCACGTTTCTCTTGAAGGAATTCAGGTCCGATTCCGGCAGGCCGTCGCATCTGTTGAAGATCACAAGTTCGCTTCTCCTCACCATCTCAGCCAGGAGAGATTTCATGTTGGAATAATAGATCTTGAAGGTAGATGCATCTATATTTGTGACTATCTGCTCTATATACCAGTTGTCGGAGAGACAAAGCTTCCGGAAATCCCACATCCCGTTCCACTCGATCAGTATGCGTTCAGGCTTGTATTTCCTGTCCAGTTCCCGCATATTTTCGGGAGTGAACTCTGAGAGATCATCTATCTTGTGGATGACAGTCCGGGTGGTCCTGAGGAGCATATCTCCGTATTCGTTTTCCCCCTCCTCGCATAAGAGAAGGAGGGTGCGCCCGCCTATGGCAAAATAGCGCTGTTCCATTGTAAAAGCGATAAACTGCGTCTTCCCGCTGTCCAGGAAGCCGTTTATAACATATACCGGTTTCATTCAAAAATACCTTTCATAGCCATATCACAGTATGTGCATGCCCTGCAGGGCATCTAAAAACATTATGACAGTTCAAAAAGCTTATCCAGATCGTCGTCCTTCAGATGGGACCCGATCACGCAGATGAGGCCGTTTTCAGCCTTTTCTCCCACCCTGACATCCTTTTCTCCGGGCACATAGTCAAAGTAGATGTATCCGTCGCTGTCTGCGTCCGGAACCATGCCTTTTGCCCTCAGGATAACGCCAAAGTTCCCGCCGTCTAAGGCATCCAGTTTTGCATTCACAAGACTCAGGGTATATTTCTCAGGGGTTTCCAGTCCCCAGCTCTCAAAGACCTCGTCGGCGTCGTGATGATGTTCATGATCGTGATCGTGGTGATGCCCGTGCTCGTCGTGATCGTGATGATGCTCATGCTCGTCGTGGTCGTGATGATGCCCGTGCTCGTCGTGATCGTGATGGTGCTCGTGCTCGTCGTGGTCGTGATGGTGCTCATGCTCGTCGTGATCGTGATGATGCTCATGGTCGTGGTCGTGATGGTGGTGGTGATGATGGACTCTTCCCTTCTCATCCACAACGCTCTCCCCGTTCTCTTCGTGGTGGTGATGGTGATGCCCCGACGAATCCGCAAGAGCCTTCTCAAGCATCCTGTCCTCCAGTTCCCTGGAGCCTTCTATTATGTTCAGCACCGCTGCCGCATCCAGCTCCGAAAGGGCTGTGGTGATGACCCTGGCATCCTTGTTGTAACTGCGGATCAGGCTCACGGCTTCCTTCATCTTCTCATCGTCTATCTTGTCGGATCTGGTGAGTTCGATGGTGCCTGCATGCTCTATCTGGTTTATGAAAAATTCACCGAAGTTCTTGGCATAGACCTTGGCTTTCGACGCGTCCACCACGGTAACTGCGCTTCCGAACTCAGCGTCCTCCCTCTCCTTCATGGCGCTTTCAACAGCCTTCAGCACATCGGAGAGTTTTCCAACACCGGAGGGTTCTATTATTATCCTGGGGGGATGATACTGATCCAGCACTTCCCTCAGGGATGTTCCGAAATCGCCTGCCAGGGAGCAGCAGATACAGCCCGAATTCATCTCCTTTATCTCTATGCCGGAATCCTTGAGAAACCCGCCGTCTATGCCTATCTCACCGAATTCATTTTCGATGAGCACCGTGCCGGAATCCTTAAGCGGGCCCTCCAGAAGTTTCTTTATGAGGGTGGTCTTTCCCGCCCCCAAAAAGCCGGATATCACATCGATTTTTGTCTTACTCATTTTCAGATCGCCTCCTTAATCATGTCAGTAAAAATGTCGAGAGGAACTGTAAGCCGGGTTCTGTCTTGGATGATCATCTATCTGGGGCTGCCGTTGCCGACAGTCTCTAGCGACCTACCTGAGGACTGGCAGGGCACCTGAGTCCTCTGTTTGGTCTTGCTTCGGATGGGGCTTGCATTGACGCCCTGCGTTACCGCAGGACCGGTAGTCTCTTACACTGCCATTTCACCATTGCTCCCCGAAAGGGGCTGTATCATTTCTGTTGCGCTATCCCGGGAGTCACCTCCGCCGGACGTTATCCGGCATCCCGCCCTGTGAAGCCCGGACTTTCCTCGAAGGAATGAATCCTCCGCGATCATCCGTCCCTCTCGACTTAAAATCCGATTTTATTCCTCTTTAATAACGAGGTCAAGGCATCATCCCATGCCGAATATCCCACGCCCTATGAATTCTCTGGCCAGGGAGTCTCCGGGGATGGCGGTTTCCGGTATGGTCAGAAAATAATCAAAGAATTTGAGAAGCCGCTTTGCCTCATAATACTCCGGAGTCCCTTTGGGCACGCTGTAAAGCAGGGGCTCTGCGTAGGGTTTTAACACCGCCAGTTCGTACACCAGGGATGAATTGAAGAAGACATCCGCCTCCTCCTGGAAGGGGAATATATATTTCTCCTCTCCCCTCCTGACGGAATCCCACATACCTATGGTCCTCTGTGCGCTTGAGGCCCTGGTCCTGTAATCCCTTATGAGACGTCTGATAAGCCTGGTATCCGTGGTGGGTATCCTGTTGTGCTCGTCTATGTTGAGACTTGTGAGAGCGCTTATGAATATGCGGAAAGTCTTCTCTCTGGGTATCTCCTTGATCAGTTTGTCACCAAGAGCGTGAATACCCTCGATCACAAGGACATCATTGTCCTCCAGTTTCATCCTCTTCACATCGGAATGTCTCTTTCCGGTCTGGAAGTCAAAAATGGGGAGTTCTGTTTCATTTCCCGCCAGCAGGCTGTTCATATCCTCGGAGAATCTCTTTGTGTCAAGGGCGTCCACAGTCTCGTAATCCGGATTCCCCTCCTCATCCAGAGGGGTGAACTCGTGATCGAGATAATAATCGTCCAGGCTGATCATATGAGGCTTCAGCCCCATGGTCACCAGCTGCACGGACAGTCTCTTTGAAAACGTGGTCTTTCCCGAGGATGAAGGGCCGGCCACAAGCACTGCCTTCACGGTTTCCCTGCTCTTTATCTCCCTTGCGATCTCCCCTATCCTTCTCTCCTGGAGAGTCTCATGCACCATGATCAGTTCCTCTGTCCTGTTGGCGCAGATAAGTTCATTCAGATCCCCCACGCTGTCTATTCCCATCATGGCGTTCCATGCGCCGGACTGGGTCATGGTCTCATAAAGTTTTCTCCTGGGTTTGAATTCAGGAAGCTTTGAGTGATCGTGTTTCCAGGGGAGCACCAGCATTACCCCGTTTTCATAGGGCACCAGGTCGAAGAGATCCACATATCCGGTGCTGGGCATCATGTAGCCGTAATAATAATCATAATAGTCCCCCAGGCAGTACACGTTCACATTTGAACTTCTGCGGAACCCAAAGAGCTTGACTTTGTCGTTCATCCCCCGTTTTTTGAAAAGCTCGATGCCCTCATCGAGAGGATAGGACTTCTTTGTGATGGGAATGTTCGCCTCTATTATCTTCTGCATCCTGTCCTTGATCTTGTCAGTGAGTTCCTGAGACATCTTTTCGACCCCGCGGAAGCAGCAGAAAAATGCAGGTCCGTTTGTAAAATCCACCTTCACATCCGCAGACGCCCCTTTTCCCTGTACGTCTTCCACAGCCTTCATCATTATCATTATGGCTGTGCGGCAGTAGGTCCTGTGTCCGGCCTCCCCCGTGGTGGTTATAAAATCAAGGGTCCCGTCCCGGTCAGCCTTTTTCATCAGTTCGCGTATCTTCCCGTTCATGGTGATCAGAGATATCCTGTCCTTGTACTCACTCTGAAACTGTCCCGCAATGACCTCGTATTTCAGTCCCTCGTCATAAAGACAGTCTTTTCCGTTTATCTTCAGCGTGATCATCTTTCTCCCCCTTTCTGGTTAAGGTATGCGTCTGTGATCTCACAGTCTTTAACATATCCGGCAAGTTCCAAACAGCGGCTCTCAGAATCCTCACCACCGTTTCTTTCATTTTCTTCAAGAGCTTTCCTGTACCGCAAAAGTTCAGACCTCACATGTCTTTTCGTGCACTCGCCCCTGTTTTTCAAAAGCACCGGGCCGTATCTGAAAAGGATCCTGTCCGGAAGGTCGATCCCCGGATCCTCCGCCTCGCCCCTGGTGCATCTCATGGCGTGATAGTATTTATTTCCCTCGTAGAGATCCTTTTCGTCCTCTATCCGGATCCCAAGTCCCTGCAGGCTCCTTCTCATAAGCTCGTCCTCGGACTGGGGCTGGAATACATATTCCGCAAATAAAGACGTCTTTTCGGGACTGTCCGACAGGATCTTAAGCATCAGCGCTGCTCCCATTCCGGCCAGAACCAGGGTGCCGCCCCTCTCAGGCGAGAGATCTTTAAGTCCGTCTGACAGCACCGTGTCTATCCTGTCTGTGAGCCCTGCAGTTTCGATCTCCCTTTCGGCGTTTGAGAGAGGTCCCCTTGCCACATCGGAAGCCACCGCTCCCGGGCATACGCCCTTTTCCACAAGCCATATGGCAAGTCCCGCATGATCACATCCCACATCTGTGAGCGTGTTTCCCGGAGTGACCATGCCGGCGCACATACAAAGCCTTGGTGACAGTTTTTTCATGGATCGAGGAAATCCCTGAGCCACTTGCTCCTGGAGGGATGTCTGAGTTTCCTCAGAGCTTTGGCCTCTATCTGTCTGATCCTCTCACGGGTGACGTTGAACTCCTTGCCCACTTCCTCCAATGTCCTGGCTCTTCCGTCGTCCAGGCCGAAACGGAGCCTCAGCACCTTCTGCTCTCTTTCTGTGAGGGTATCCAGCACATCTCTCAGCTGCTCTTTCAGCACTGCAAAAGCGGCGGCTTCCGCAGGAACAGGGACGTTGTCATCCTGTATGAAATCGCCCAGATGGCTGTCTTCCTCTTCACCTATGGGCATCTCAAGGGACACGGGTTCCTGGGATATCTTAAGGATATCACGAACCTTTTCCACAGGCATGTCCATGTGTTCCGCTATCTCTTCGGGCACAGGCTCCCTGCCCAGTTCCTGCAGGAGCTGTCTGCTGACCCTTATGAGTTTGTTTATGGTCTCAACCATGTGGACAGGGATCCTGATGGTCCTGGCCTGGTCTGCAATGGCGCGGGTTATGGCCTGCCTGATCCACCATGTGGCGTAAGTGGAGAACTTATAGCCCTTGGTATAGTCAAATTTTTCAACTGCCTTGATCAGTCCCAGATTGCCCTCCTGAATGAGATCGAGGAACAGCATCCCGCGTCCCACATATCTCTTTGCTATGCTGACAACCAGGCGGAGATTGGCCTCTGCCAGAGACTTCTTTGCCGCCTCTCCGTCAGCCACCTCATCCAGCAGTTTTTCCCGTTTCTTTTTGTTTTTGGCATTATCCGGAAGTTCAGCAAGGGTTTCTTCCGCCTTGAGCCCCTGCTCCATGCGCTTGGCAAGTGCTATCTCCTCTTCCGCAGTGAGAAGGGGAACCTTACCGATCTCCTTCAAATACATACGTACAGGATCTTCCGTGCTGACGCTGTCGGGCACAGACAGATCGATCTTCTCCAGATCGACTTCCTCGGAGTTCTCGTCCCTTTCCTCCCCGTCATCGCTCATTTCATCATCGCTGATGTCATCAGTTATCTGAAGTACATCGATATTATTCTGCTCCAGGACCTCAACTATATAATCGAATTTTTCATCATCAACCGGGATCTTGGGGAACACTTCGGATATATCCTGGGGTTCCAGCACATTTTTCTTTTTCTTCCCGAGAAGGATCAGCTGATTGAGTTTCTCTTCCTGTTTTTCTCTGTCTTCATCCAGTATTCCCTTGTTCTCATCATCGCTTCCGCCGTTGGATGCCTTGGCTTTCTTGTCCTTATCGGCCTTCGATACAGCATTCTTCCCGGCAGCCTCAGGTTTTGCAGCTGCCTTTTCAGAACTTTCCTTATCTGCCTTCTCTTTTTTGCTCTTCTCTTTAACGGAGGTTTCTTTTCCGGCGCTCTTCTTTTCAGGGTTTCCCTTCTTCTCGGGACTTCCCTTCTTTTCCGGCTCTTTCACGGAAGCCTTTTCCTTTGCGGTTTTCGCCTGTCCGGCTGCTTCTTTTACCGGGGTTCCATTTTTCATGGGAGGTGTCTTCCTCTCAGGAGCAACCTTCCCGGCTTTTGTCTTTTCTGCGGATTCCTTTTTCCCGGATGACCCGGACTCGGCTTTAACCGTCTTTTTTGCAGGCTCTACCCTTGAACCCTCTTTTGAAACAGCCTTTCCGGAAGTCTTCGTCGCTTTTTCGGGAGCTGCTTTTGAAGGAGTTTTCTTTACTTCTTTGCTTTCTTTGCTTCCGGCAGCTTTTTTAGGCTCAGTCTTTGCAGGAGCCTTTTTGGTTCCCGCCTTATCCGTGTTTTTCCCGGGCACAGTCTTCGGAGCCGCTTTTCCGGATGTCGTCTTCGCTGCAGCCTTCACGGGCTCAGTCTTTACCGTCTTCTTGGGCTCTGTCTTTTTTGCCGCCCCGGAAGAAGCCTTTGCTGCAGACTTTTTGCTATCCTCTTTGATGGCGGACTTTGCAGGTTCAGACTTTGCAGTTGATTTTTTTGAAGCCGCCGGCGCAGCGGGTTTCACTTTCTTACCGGGTTCTTTCTTTGCCGGCGCCACCTTCTTTTCCCTGTTTTTCTCCATCATTCCCCTCCGTTAAATATATTTGACATCCAAGTAAAGTATTTCAGCATTTATCCCACAACCGGTTTCAGATCTTTCGGATTTTTATCTGATATCCGGTTTAAGATCCTTTGGTTCTCAGTTTCTTATCCGACTCCGGGTTCCGGATGCTTTGGTTTTATTTCGCATCCCGTTTCGGGTTTCGTCTTTAATTTGACATCCGGTTCCAGGTCATTCAGTCTTTATTTTACGTCCAATTTCAGATCCTTCAGTTTTTCAAGGGCTTTCTTCATCTCAATTGCTTTGATCATATCCTCGGCGCTTCCGGCGCTTGCTTCAGCCCATCTGCTGTAACTGTTTCTTTTTACCTTCTCCACCAGTTCCGTAAAAGCCTTTGATCTCTCTTCTTTTGTCTCCGGCATTATCATCCTGACCCCGAATATGGATGCGGCCTCAGACTGTGATTCTGGATCTTCATATGCGGCGATCATGGCCGGTATATTGATGGTTCCGTTTTGTATGTCTGAAAACAGTCTCTCTGCGGACTCCCTCAACACCCCTTCGTCGAAATCCTCCGGTTTCACTATGGATGAGATCTGCGGATACAGTTCAGGGTCGTTTGAGATCCACCCCAAAAGCAGTTTCTGATTCTTCCCGGAGTCCTTTACCTTTGGTCTGTTGCTCAGGTCTTCCCTGGATGGTCTCTTCTGGGTTTGAAAGATCCCGGTTGAATAGAAGACCATAAGTTTCCTCAGGTTTTCCATGGTTATATTGTACTTTCTGGACACGGTCTCGGCGTAGTTGTCTCTTTCCGCCCCCTCGTTCAGGGTACACAGGAGCATGGCGATATTTTTTTCAAATGAGGTCTTGCCTTCGGGATCCGACATGTCGAAATCGGCCTCAGTCTGCCGTAAGATGTACATAAAACCGTTTTCCGCTTCGTCGATCCTTTTCTGAAATTCTTCAGGTCCCAGATTTTTTATGAATTCATCCGGGTCCTTGTAGGGCTTCATGTTTATAACCCGGGGCATGATCCCCACATCCCTGAGCATATCTATGGCTCTCAGAGCGGCGTTAACCCCCGCTCCATCGCTGTCATAGGCCAGAAGTATCTTCTTTTTTGCCTTCTGTGTGATCCTCTCCAGCATCGCAGCGTGTTCATTGGTAAAGGCCGTGCCAAGGCTTGCCACAGCCTGATCAAAACCCGCCTGATGCATTGATATCACATCCATGTATCCTTCACATATGATGAAGTTATTTGCCCTGCTGCCCCTGGCGTAATTCAGTCCGAACAGGTTCCTGCTCTTGTCAAATATGGGGCTTTCCGACGTGTTCAGATACTTGGGTTTGCTGTCACCCATCACCCTGCCGCCGAAACCGATGACCTTCCGGTGCATATCCATTATGGGAAACATGACCCGGTTCCAGAACCTGTCCCTGAGCCCCCGCTTTTCATCGAACAACGCCAGCCCTGCATCGATGAGCACCTTGTCGGCAAAGCCCTTGGTCTTCAAATGTTTCACCAATGAGGAATCCGTGATCTCGGAAAACCCCAGGCCAAACTTCTTTATGGTCTCATCCGACAGCCTTCTCTCCTCCTTCAGGTACTTGAGTCCCTTTATCCCTTTGGGGGAATACAGATTCTTGTAATAAAATACGGCCGCTTCCCTGTTTGCATCCAGCATGAGCTGCCTATGCTCGGACTTTTCCCTGTCCTCCCTGCTGTACCTGCTCTCAGGCAGCGTGACCCCGCCCCTTTCTGCCAGGTATTTCAGGGCCTCCTGAAAGTCCATATTTTCATATCTCATAACGAAGCTGATCACATTGCCGCCCACCCCGCAGCCAAAGCAGTAAAACATACGCTTGTTGGGGGACACGGTAAATGAAGGCGTCTTTTCATTGTGAAACGGACAGAGTCCCACAAGGTTTGACCCGGACTTCTTAAGTTCCACACAGGATGACACCACATCCTCTATATCATTGCGGTCTATGACCTGCTGTATGACCTCTTCGGGATAATACATCGAAAAAACCTCCGCCCTTCAACCGTGCCAGATCCTGGGCACAAACAATTCCGAATAACGGTTTATGGCGTATCTGTCAGTCATAGAGCCGATATAATCGCAGACCAGTCTCTCTGTCTTCTCGCCCTTGTCCCTTTTCTCCAGAAGATAGGACGGAAGTTTATCCCAGTGGGAAAGGTAATAGTCGTAAAGTGTTTCCACCAGTTTCTCGGCCTTGCCCTCCTCAGACTTCGCCCTGGGATTCGTATATACCTTCTCAAACATAAATGAACGCAGTTCCTTTAAAGAATTCTCCGCCTCCGGAGAAAGCTTCACATCGTCAGTACCGTCACTGTAGGTTATGACATCGTGCACCAGGGTGTTGAGCCTGGCCTTTGCGTTATCCCCCAGTTCTCTACTTATTTTCTCGGGCACATTGTCACTGAGTATGCCGCTTCTGACCGCATCATCCATGTCGTGATATGTGTAAGCTATCTTGTCGGCCAGCCGGACGCACCTTCCCTCCAGAGTGGCGGGCATTAGATCCATCTCGTGGTTCAGCACCCCGTCCATGACTTCATATGTCAGGTTGAGTCCCCTTCCGTCTTTTTCAAGACATTCCACCACCCTGACGCTCTGTTCATTGTGTCTGAAACCCATGGGGCATATCCTGTCAAGGGCCCTCTCCCCTGCATGGCCAAAGGGAGTGTGCCCCAGATCGTGGGCGAGGGCGATGGCTTCGGTCAGGTCCTCGTTCAGCCTGAGAGCCTTGGCCATCGTGCGGGCGATCTGGCTTACTTCCAGTGTATGTGTCAGCCTGGTCCTGTAATGATCGCCGTCCGGGGAAAGAAAGCCCTGAGTCTTGTCTTTAAGTCGTCTGAAGGACTTGCAATGGACTA
>JAILIO010000153.1 GCA_024695225.1 Lachnospiraceae bacterium | reverse complement strand
TATGACTCTGCGGGTGATGGAGGCTGACATAAGCCATATGATCAGAATGACCACTATAATGGAGACCAGGGACACCCTCAACATGAAAAACGCCATATCAGTCTGCAGCGTTGACATGGGAACTTCCACTCCTATGGCTGCTATGGTCTTACCCTCTTCATTCAGCACCGGATAGAAAGCTGTGGTGTTGTATCCGTATTTGCCGTTTATCATTATAAATGAATCCGTCCGGATACCCGTGCGCCAAGTTTCCTCCACGATATCCATTTTGTTCAGGTTCACATTGTCCACATGGCCATATGCGAACTCCTCCTCTTCCATGTAGTAACAGTCCATGACATAATAAAGGCATCCGTTTTCCTTAACCCCCTGAAGCTCCAGAAGATTGTCGTAGTCCACAACACAGACATATATATCATTTACTTCCATCTGCCTGCGAAGTGTCTCCTGAAGGTCATGGATCTCCTTGTATCTTTCGGATGACCTGATCTCTTCCACCTCTGCGGCCACATCCTCGCCTTTGATCATCCGGTTCAGCACATCGGTATATCTCTTCATGTCATCGCCGTAGAACTGCTCGGTGGTGGCTGCGATCTGATAGCCCTCTGTGTTGTATACCTCGGATATCTCGTGCTTAAAAATAAAGATACCGCAGAGCACTGATGCAAAAGTCACCGATATACCCAGGACTATGATCCAGGTCAGGACCTTCCTCTTCAAACTGCCCTTTTTCTTTTTTTCTTCTGCCATTATAGACCTCCGGTCTCCTATCTGCGAAACATGCCGCTTTTCAGGATTCAAAGAAAATATGGATGGTATTCATCCCAAGGGCATGGCTCTGTGTGACATCCACCGCCAGTTTTTCTATCATCTTCACGCCCATCATATCTTCGTCATCTTCGTATTCAGGTGAAAAGGGATTGAAATCATCCCCTGTACTCCTGATCCTGACACCTATCACATTATCACTCATAAAAGCCCTGAGGTCAAATCCGCTCTCGTCCTTTATCCGACCCTTGAGGATCACCAGAAGCTCTTCTATAGCCATCCCCAGCCGGACCGTAAGCTTTACATTTGCATCATTTATCTCGCAGAATTCCCTGATGCGCTCCGCCGCTTCGCATATCTCCTGATCGTCCGCCTTCACTGAAAAATCCAGTATCTTGTGTTCTTTTTCCAGATAATCGTCCAAAAGCAGATACCTGGACAGCTTATGGCTGTCATCCGGGCTCTTTCCCGAGATATACCCTGTTACGAGCCAAATGACAACCACTGCAAAAAAGTTTCCCAATGGCAGGAACAGCCACACATCTCCCCCTGAAAAGATCATAGAAGCACAGAAATACACAGGGCAGAAGAGCCTCCTCAAAAAAGTGATCACATGGGACAGCCTGATGTGCTCCGTGATGCTGAAATGCCTTGCCAATATGGAATTGATAAGGTCCGGAAAGAGGGAAACGCAAAGAAAAAAAAGCGGAAGCGCCACATTATCTTCCAGGGAATACAGGAGTTTGATGGGATAGTTGAGGACCAGTACGACTGCGGAAAACGCAAGGAGCAGAACCGACCCCACCTGCACCTGCAGCTTTGTAAGGATCCTTATGGAGCCGTTCTCCTTTGCAGAATAATAAAGACCTGTCATCATGGCTGCAGTCTGCGGAACACCGCTTGTGATCATCATGCTGAGTTCCGATACCGCATTCAGCACAGTCCACACAGCCACGCTGCTCCCACCCAAATACTTCAGGATGAGGGAATTCAGAGCAAACATCCTGACTGCATCCACCAGGTTTCCGACAGCCATGGGAGAGCCGGTCCTTATGAGCAGCAGGCTTCCCTTCAGATTAAGCTTTTTGGGATCAAAATCGAAATTCCCCTTCCTGATAAACAGCATCGTAAATCCGTAGCTGCAGGCCAAAAGCATGGAAAGTGAGGTGGCAAGGGCTGCCCCCGCAGGTCCCATGGGGATCGTGTAGAGAAACAGATAATCCAGCACCAGATTTGATATGAGAGTCACAGCGGTCATCACGTTGGTCTCTTTGATCCTGGCCTCCAGCTGCAGGAAATACACAGGGAAATAAATGGCCATGGAGGGGATGGACCCTGCAAAGAGCCAGAATATATAGGCCTGCACATTTGAAGTGAATTCCCCGTTCTGAGCAAGTACCCCTGCGATACCCTGGGAACAGGTCATTCCGAGCAATGTAAGGAATGCTCCTGTCACAATGCATCCAAATAAGCCTTTATGCAGGTTATCGTTTGCTTCCAGCGCATTTTCCCTGCCGAGAGCCCGGGATGCCAGGATAGATGAACCGCTTCCGAAAAGAGACCCCAGAGTGCAGAGCACAAGGTATGCCGGCATGGCCAGGTTCACCGATGCCATGGCATCAGCCCCCAGACGCACCGAAAGGAATGCGCTGTCTATAAGTGTATTTATGGTCCCTCCCATGATGGACAACATCACCGGGAACAGGAACCTCATATATTGTTTTCTCAGAAAATTGTTATTTCTCTCCATATCTTCTCCCAAAAACTTCTTTCAGGACTTCCCCTGTCCTTTCGCCGAAGAGCGGTCCGTTCACCGCCTGCAGTTCCATTATTATCCCCAATGAAAAATTGGCTTCTATAAGGCAGGCCTCCCCGTCTCTGTCGATGGCTATATCCCAGGAGGAGAGCCTGAACTTTCCCATCCTGGGATGGATCTTCCTCACAAGAGCCTTCGCGCTCTCTATCCCCGGGAGTTTCCTTCCCTCAAATACGATACCGTTTTCCGGGTTCCCGGTCACAAGGACCCCGGGAAGCCTGAAAGCGTATTTTGTAAGAGTCCCGTCCTCATTTATCCCGCACATCATACCGCCGGAACTCAGGTTGTCCACCCTGCTGTCCCCCTGGCCTATCCTGACAGCCATGCTGACTATCCGGGTCTCCTCAGACGGATCCCCGGGGAGCATGGAAAGTATCCTCACGGTGTTCACGGAACCCGCATGTAGGGCTGACAGCTCTTCATGCTGCCGGAAAGCCCTCTGGACCGTGAGACCCCCCCTTATCCCTCTGACTGCGCGGACGAACTGACGTTTCCTGTCAGCCCCGGAAATAAATGTGACCCCGTGGCCGCCCTGGGAATTCTCGGAAGCCTTCACCACTGTCTCATCTTCGCTGTCGATCAGTTCCAGGACCTTTTCGGGAGTTATCCTGACCCCGTCTTTCATGGTCCATATCCTGCCCACCCGGCTGCAAATGGTTTCGGGCTGCTTTACGTCAGGAAACAGCAGCGGATAGTAGCATTTATTATCCATGAAGCGGGAAGCCCTGCGGTCTGTCATAAAGGGTTCGATATGGGCATAGTACAGGTCGTCCGGCATATAAGAGGGGTCAAAGGTCCCGGTAATGCCCTTGTAAAATCTGTGAAAGATCATGCTGAAGGGGGGACATCCCCTGTAGAAATCCCGGACTTCAGCCTCCTCTTCCAAAGTCAGAGGGGGATAGGAGTTGGCCTCCGCAAAGCCCTTTGCCTTTTTCCTGAAGATGGAGCTGAGCGCAGTCCCCGACAGGAAGTCCAGCTCAGTCTTTCCCTCGATATAATCTCCCGTGAGAGTTGTATAGATATTGTCACCTAAGATGCTCATATCACAATGCCCTTTTCAGCATAAACTGCCTGTCCTTTTCCGTAAGCGCCTGGAGAGGCTTTCTCTGGGCGGGGATAAAGGGTTTATTTTCAGCGCTGCAGTTCTCATGAGATCCCTTGCTCACACAGACAACGCTGAGTTCTGCCAGATTTCCGATCCCCCTGAGATCCTCGTAATCCACATTTCCTTTCTGCAGAAGCTCGTCCAGCGCCTTCGAGAACTCCCCTGCCTTTTCCGGGTCCACATCCCCTTCGACAAACAGCTGATATCTGGCAGGACTCCCGGAATAATCAAGGCCCACGCTGTACACTATCCGTTTATTCCAGAATCTTCCCCTGAGAGCGTACACCGCCTCGGTGATGCGCTCATATTCCAGTTTTTCACCGGTGATATTGAACACCAGGGTAGTCCTTCTGCACATCCTGAACACGGGACTCTGCCCCACAAACCCGGTGATCTTCAGGTAATCCCCGGAAGCATACCTGTAAAGCCCGCCGAATGTGGTGTAAATAAGTTCGTACACCCCTCCGACCTTCACCTCTTCAGGCAGCACTGTCTTCCGGTCGCTTTCCCCCTTGGGCCTGAACTCATAAAATCCGTTTCCCGGGATCATAAGATAATCCGGCTGGTCCAGCCTGAAAGCCGTGGATTCCACGCACTCCGAGCTCGCGTAAATAAAGGCGTAAAGGGGCACATCCCCGCAGTAGTTCCTGAGAGTCTCCTCCTGCCCCGGGAAAGCCTCCCCGAATATGCCTATCAGAAGTTTCAGGCCCTTCCATATGCAGGGCACATAGGTTTCAATGGAATCGTCCGACAGGATCCTCCGGCATTCACGAAGCCATTCCCTGTCCGGCACCGGCATGGAGAGAAGGTGTTTTTTCACGTCCTCCGGCAGCTCCACAGACACGGTCCCATTCTCTATATCACTGATGATCATATCGTAGTGGAATTTTATGTACTCGAAGATCAGTATCAGATCGTAGATAAAGACTGACTGAAACACCTGAATATCCGGATCTGACAGAGCCACCCTGGCCTTGCAGTATTCTATGCTCTTGTAATCCTTAAGGGAATCGGTAAATAGGAGATCCATGCCCTCGGCATAACTCTCCCCGTGATATTCCCCCCTCTCTTGCAGGTACTGGAAGAGAGCGGAGGTTATGGTCATCTCCTTTTTGGTGAAGGGTGCTATCACGGACACATAGAGTTTCCTGGCGTCAGGCCCGATCCCGGCTATGGAATAAGGGAGCATGATGTATCTGGTATACCTCTTCAGTGCTTCATCCGTTAGAGGTATATATTTCTGCCCTCCGAGAGTTCCGGAGGAAGTGGCCCATCTGCAGACCGGATAGGGCATCAGGAGGTTTTTCTCCCCCACCCTCATCCTGGCGATATACTGGGAATAGTCCTTGTAGACGGAAACCGGCACTGCCTTCCTGTAACTGTCGGCACTGTCGATGTCCTTAAAACCGTGGACCCTTCCAAACTCGGTATCCCCGGAGTCTGAAAGGATCTTCATCAGGGTGTCCTTATTTATCTGAGCTGCATCTCTGCAGATGCTCTCAAGTTCTTTTAGCGATCCTCTCATGTCACTCACTTACGACCAGCTCCCTGTATAGTCCTTCCTGAGAGATCAGGTCGTCGTGAATGCCCCTCTGCACCACCTGACCGTAATTCAGCACCACGATCTCGTCGCAGTCCCTGATGGTGGAAAGTCTGTGGGCTATGACAAGGCAGGTGATCCCTCTGTTCTTTATGGAATTCACCACCTCTGCTTCCGTGCTGGCGTCCAGCGCGCTGGTGGCCTCATCCATGATAATGATGGTCGGGTCCTCGGCGAGAACTCTCGCGATCTCAAGCCTCTGCTTCTGCCCTCCGGACAGATCCTTTCCGCCTTCCCTGATCCTGTAGGAATAGCCTCCCGGCCTCTCCATGATATCCTCATGTATGTGGGCATCCCTGGCGGCCAGTATCATCTCAAATTCCTCTATGGTGTTGTCCCACATCTTTATGTTGTTTCGTATGGTGTCTTCAAAGAGGATTATATCCTGGTCCACCACAGAAAGAGATCCCCTGAACACATTGCGGTTTATCTGATCTATGGGTTTCCCGTCAAACAATATCTCGCCGCTCCAGGGCTTATACAGACCTGAGATCAGCTTTGATATGGTGGACTTTCCGCAGCCGGAAGGCCCTACGAAGGCAACCTTCCTGCCGGGTTCAATGGTCATGCTGAAATCTTTAAGGATTGGTTCCGAAAGCCTGGAATAGCCGAAGGTCACGTTTTTGATCTCGATCTTCCCGGACAGCTTGTCGTATTCCGCATCCTCATCCAAATCCTCATCAGCATCCACGTCCGTCTTGTATTCCATCACATCACGGATGCGCTCCATGTCCGTCCTCATCTCCTGCAGATCCGCAGAGGAGCTTATAAGCGCCTGTGCAGGCTGCATAAATGAAGTCAGAAACCCGGTAAAAGCCGTGATCATACCTACAGTCCACTTGCCGGACATACACAGTCCCACGGCCCCCATGAAGATAACGGATTCGGAAAGCACGTTCAGTATGGAGGGGATGATCCCCAGATGCACGTTCACCTCTTCAATGGCCACGTTGGCAGCCGCCGTCTGTGCCTGATATCCGGACCATTTTTCAAAGTATCCGTTTTCCGCTCCGGTGGCTTTTATGGTCTCGATCATCTCTATCCCCGATATGGTAGATGAGTACAGTCTGCTGTTGCTGCGGCTGGCCACCCTGGACAGGTTGATCCGCTTAAGGGATATATATCTCTCAAGGAGAAGATTTATCACGACGGTACCTATGGCCACCACAGTGAGCCTGAGCGAATATCTGGACATTACGAATATGTAAAAGATAAGGGCTGCTCCCTGAACCAATATGGGGACTATGGTATTGATGAGTTCATAGGTGATAGTCTCGTCCCTTCTCTTCCTTTCGATGACATCCCCCGCCATCCTCTGGGAATAGAATTCCACGGGGAGCCTCAGCACATGCCACATATATTCCGCATCAGACACTGCGCTGATCTTGCCCTCTATGTTCAGGGTGTAATAAGCCTGCATCCAGTTTACGATGAAGAGTATGATAGTGAGGATCACAGACAGCAGCATGAAATAATTAAACCACTCCGGCATCCGCCTTGTCAGCAGGTGGTCAGTGTAAAACCCGGAGAGAGCCGGCATGAGAAGCCCTATGATGGAAACAAAGGCGGTGCATGCCGCCAGGAATACAAATGAAGACGCTGTGCCTTTGAGTTTCTGAAATACGAAGGATATGACCCTGGTGGGATTGCCGTCCGCCACAAAATCTTCTCCCGGCTCTATCACTATGGCGATCCCCGTAAAGGACTTGTCAAAGGTCTCCCAGGATACGGTATACCTGCCCTGGGCGGGATCGTTTATGACCGCATTTTTTCCTTTGAATCCGCAGAGCACCACAAAATGATTGAAATTCCAGTGTATTATGCAGGGGAATGTGCCCTCGGCCCTGATCCTGTCTATATCATACCTGTATCCCGCAGCCTCGCAGCCATACTGTCTGGCAGCTCTCACGATATTCTTCGCGCTGGACCCGTCCCTGGAAACGCCGCAGTCTTTCCTGACCTCTTCCAGAGGGATCCATTTCCCGAAATATGCGAGTATCATTGTCAGGGCAGCGGCGCCGCACTCCAGGGCCTCCATCTGCATGACGACAGGCACACGCGCAAGTTTTTTTCCTGCTTTTCTTCTGATATTCATTCCACACCCAAAAGATATTCGTGGGGACGCATCACATCCACGATGATATCGGAATAATAAACCCCGTCCGGAAGATTCACATCCTCAAGGGTTACCACATATGCTTTCTCCCCGGGTCCTGTCAGCTCCAGGAAATCCGAAGATATCTCCTCCGGCACCCTTATGGTGGTTTCAGACACATACTTCACCCTGCTGTTTTCGGTCTCCCCGACTATGACTGTACAGCCTTCAGTTATCCTGTCCACTTCCACGGCGTCCACATAGGCGTTTGCCCTGCCGGATTCGACTATGGTCACAGCAGTCAGATGTGTTTCCATCTCTCCCGTAAGCATCCAGTACATCACTCCTCCCAGCAGCATTGTGATCGCGGCAAACAGTATCCATACGGAGGGTCTGGTGACATGTATATACTGATTTAACTGCTCCGGGCTTTCAAGCCTGTCTATACTCTCTTTTCTGAAAATACTCTTCTCATTACCGGACATTTGACACCCCGTTCCCGGTCACTTTGCCATCTGGCGTTCAGCCAGTTCACAAAAGATACCGTTTTTCTCCATCAACTCCTCAAATGTGCCCTCCTCGGCTATCCTGCCCTGGTCCAGAACGATTATCCTGTCACAGTGCCTGATGGTTGAAAGCCTGTGGGCGATGACTATCCTGGTGCATTTAAGCTTTTCCAGGGAATCGGAAACTATCTTCTGAGTCACATTGTCAAGAGCGCTGGTAGCCTCGTCAAACATGATCAGCCTGGGTTTCATGACTATAGCTCTGGCTATCAGGATCCTCTGGCGCTGACCTCCGGATATCCCGCCGGAGCCCTCAGAGATTATGGTGTTCATCCCCATGGGCATTTTTTCTATATCTTCAGCCACACCCGCCATCCGCGCAGCTTCCCACGCGTCCTCCAAGGTTGCTCCCGGGGAAGAGATGGTTATGTTTGAAAAAATGTCGCCCTGAAATAGTTTTTCGTCCTGGAGCACCACGCCTATGTGCTGTCTTAAGGACTTCAGGTCCATACCCGCCACATCCCTGCCATCGTAGTAAACCGCTCCTCTGTTGGGGGTTTCAAAACCCAGCAGTATCCTGAACAGAGTTGATTTCCCACAGCCCGTTTTCCCGACTATGGCCGTGTACTGACCGGACCTTATCTTAAGGGACAGATTGTTCAGGACCGGCGGCATGGAATGGTCATATCTGAAGGTCACATTGTTCATTTCTATGGCGCCGGAGATCCTGGATATGGTGAACCTGTTCTTGGCCACGTCCGGCTTGGTCTCAAATATGGGCTTTATCAGTTTGAACACCGGAAGTATCCTTCCAGCCTCAGGCGTCACTGCCGCAAATCCGGAAAATGCCCCCGTGATCAGTCCGAATGCGTTTACAAAGGGGATGTACTCAGCTACGTTCAGATTGGCCTTCATGGCATAATAATAAATGACCACGGTTCCGATCCCGCCTATGCACGAGGACATGACGGGACCCAGCCTGTAAAGAGCCGGTACATTGAAGTTCTCATTCAGATAGTCGGAATAATACTCCGCCCATTTGGCAAAGGCTCTTTTTTCAGCCCCTGCCAGTTTTATCTTCTGCACTCCGGATATGAGTGCAAAGGAAACCCCGTTTTCCCTGGAATTGGCAGCCGTTATAGCGTATTCCATCCTTGTAAACGCATACATGGAAAGCATGGAAGATAGGATCATGATCAGTATCATGATGAGACAGGGCACCATTATCTGGGGACCATAGGTAAACAACTGTATGAGATAGACCAGGGAAAATATGGCCGTCAGAGCGGCCCCTATTATGGAGTCGAATATATTTACAACAAGCTCGTTCAGATAGTCCAGATACATGGCCAGTTCACCTGAGGTATAACGTCTGAAAAAATCCGACGGCAGGGACAGTATCCTCATATATGTGGCGACCTGGACGGAGTTGGATATCTTTTCCACCTTTCGCCCGGTCACGAGAGTCTTCACTCCTCCAAACAGCACCTGTGACATCTTGACCCCAAGAAAGAACACAAAGACCGAAAGCAGAAGTCCGTAGTCTTTGGAGAAGACCACACTGGAGAAGATTATGCTTTCGATCTTTACGGGGATCATACCCACGAGAGCCACCGCCAGAGCGATCAGCATCTCAGATATATAGTCTGACTGGGACCTGCTCTCCAGCATGAACTTGATCAGATCGTTCATGGTTATCTCTCTCTGGGGAAGAGGCCTGTAGAAACAGAGGGCCTCGTGATCCAGTCTCCCGGCGGTTTTTTTATTTACATGAACCTTCCCGCCGGTGGCATAGTCAGTATAATAATAACCTCCCATGCCGCTTATGCCTGTAGGGATCAGAGCCACCACGCCGCCGGTGTCCTTCAGGGAACCTATCATAACCCCGGCTGCATCCTTCCACCACTCCCCCTCCAGATAGACCATGCGATGCATGATCCCGGAGGGTCTGAGCACGTGTTCCATCTGCTCTGTCACATCCGTGATCATATCGGAATAGGGTGGCATTTTTTCATGATAATATCTGAAGACTTCAGAAAGGGCGTCCCGGGCCTGAACCCTTTCAGACTGCATGGCTCCGGCAATACGAGATCCCAAGACCGCATTTGCCATGCGCTCAAACCCTTCGGAAAAGCTCTCATTATCTTTCCGGATCCTGTCCTTTATCTGTTCGTCAAACCAGCCCAATTTATGACCCCATATTGCGTCTTAAATGCTCAAGCGCCTTTCTGTGTATATTCTTTACGGTGGAATAGGATACATTCATATGCTCAGCTATGGATTTGAGTTCCTCACCTCTGTAATAATGTATCACTATCACATCCCGTTCTCTCTCATCCAGGCCGGCAAGCGCTTTGGAAAGCCTCTCAAGGGTCTCGCTGTCCAGCATCGCACTTTCGATGTCTTCGTCAGACATCACAGTCTCCGGCAGTTCGGAACTGACTTTTCTGGTCCTGAACCAGTCGTTCACCGTATTCGCGGTTATGGTGTAGATCCATGTGGACATGGAAGCTTTGCTGCTGTCAAATTTATCAAGGTTTTTGAACACCTTCACAAACACGTCCTGCACCAGATCCTCTGCGTCTTCGGGATTCTGGATTTTCCCATGAATATACCCCCTCACTTTTAAATAATAGAGGGAGTATATCTCTGAACGGTCTGTATTGCCCGTACTGTCTTTATTTACGTGAGATTCCAACGCCTGTCTTGCCGGGCATCACACCGGCATCCCCTGCTGCATTTACCATGTCAAGCTGATCATCTGTAAGTCTCACTCTTCCGTATCCGGCGAGTGAATCATATCTGCTCTCACTTTCATTTATCAGAGTACTCAGGATACGGTTTCCTTCAAATCTCTGATAATCAAAGATCTTACTCAGCATCGCGCTCATTTACCGTCTCCTTTCTCAGCGTCTTCTTCCTATGGCAATGATACCTGCCGTGGCCGCAACTCCTATGCCGATCAAGGCCGCCACCAGAAGTCCCATGCTCATCCCCTTCTTTTCCGCCTTAAGGGTGGCCTGCTGGAGTTCTGCGCTCTGGGCAGCAGTCTTTGCCTGATCATTTACCACATACAGATCTTCCTGAGCCGGAGCATTGTCCGTCTTCCATATGGCCTCATTTCCTGCGGTGGACCCGGTTACAGGGGTCTCGCTCACAGCAGCTTCGGCACTCCTGCCCGACTGGTCGAAGGTATTGCCGTCATCAGAGTTCCTGGAAGCCTTCACCATCTGCTGGGCTTTCTCGTTTGCCATGGAGTTTATATCAAAGACTGTGACTGCGCATGAACTGTATTTGCCGTTGGAGGCAACCGCCTTTACTACCGCAGTCCCGGGGCTGACGCCCTGGATCATACCTCCGTTCACGATGACTATCCTGTTGTCTGTGGTTGTCCAGGTGACCTTGTCGGATATACCTTCGGGATAGAGGTTCAGTGAAAGCTGCGTGGTATCTCCCACGGAAAGCTTTGCAGTGGGATCTATGGTCACCGCTTCAACCTTGGGGATCACTTTCTCAGACACCGTCACGCGGCAAGTTGCGGTATTCCCGGTCACAGTCCTTGCGGTTATGTCTGCCGTGCCCGCCTTGATACCCTTC
This sequence comes from Lachnospiraceae bacterium, assembly GCA_024695225.1. Classification (GTDB taxonomy): domain Bacteria; phylum Bacillota; class Clostridia; order Lachnospirales; family Lachnospiraceae; genus JAEELB01. The sequence continues at coordinate 2,197 of JAILIO010000153.1, read as the reverse complement.
ACACTGCCGTTGCTCACAGTGGCCACCGACTTGTCGGAGGTGGTCCAAGCGAGAGCTTTGCTCAGGGTGTTGTCATTTACCGTAACTGTGGGATTAAGTGTAAATGAATCCCCCTTGGCGATGGATGCGGAGTTCCTGTCGAGGGCTACCGCCACCGTAGGCACTGTCAGGGAATAAACCTCCACCAGAGCCTGGGCCGAAACACCGCCGCTGTAAGCCCCGATCACAGCCTTGCCGGCCTTCTTTCCGGAAAGGTTTCCGTTTGCATCCACAGTGACGATGGATGAATCGGAGGACACATAGGCCAGATTGTTTATGGGGGCGCCTGCAGGGGTGCCTGTCACGGATATCTTGGCCGTGGTCCCGACAGCGATGCTTATGGCCGAGGGATTTATGGCCAGGCCCACCAGCTTTGAGGGCACCACGGAAATATTGTACTGCTGGTATATGCCGGTGTAGTTATTTGTCTCATCAGTCCTGACCGTTATGGTCACGGTGCCGGTGTTGCTTCCGGGGCTTAAGCTCACATTGGAGCCGCTGTAATTTACATTCAACACGGATGGATTGCTGCTGGTCATGGTCACCTGGCTGCCTGCATCCAGTTTGTAATCTGTGGAGAATGTAACATTCTGGTTCATGCTCCCGGGGAAGTTGGTGGAGAAATAAATATTTGCATTCTTCTTCTTTATGACCACCTCTGCGCTGGCTGAGATGGAAGGATTGTCCGCAAGCCTCACATACACCCTGGAATTTGTCACATCCCTGAATTTGGGAGCGCTGCTGCTCCAGCTGGAATTGTTGGTGCTGTATTCAACAGCCGTGCCCTTGGGAGAGACCGTCACCTTAACCCCGTGATCATTGCCGTCGTATGTCCCGTTAAAACCGGACACCGAAAGGTTCTGTTTCACAGCCGGCTTTGCTATGGTCACCTTAAGCATGCCTCTGACATCGTTTATGGTGCCCGGGGCACTGACATTGTATTCTATGGTATAGGTCCCGGCTGCGGATGCAGTGGGGAAACTGACTCTGTTATTGTTGAGCAGATAATCCACATCGGCGTCTGCGGGTACTCCTGCTTCACTCACCAGTGCGTATGTGGATCCGTCCTGCACCAGGCCGCTGACCCCGGTTATGACCGCGGGTATGCTCCACTGGGCAGTGAAGGTGACCGTGCCGCCTGTGGCTGTAAGGTTGCTGAAGGCAGTGGCGTAACAGTCTGATATGGATGTGGCCGAAGTTGCCCCGTAATCAATATAATGTATGCTTGAATCCAGTCCCGATATATACCATCCCTCAAACACATAACCGTTCCTTGTGGGATTGGACACATTGAAGGTTTCCTCGTATGTGGCAGTAGTGGGAGATGCGCCGTAATTAACACCGCCGTTCATCACATAGGAAATGGAATATGAAGGCTTGCTGGCCTTGGGAGCAGGTACCGGCGCAACCGGATTCACCACGGGATTGGAGGGACTTCCGGGATCGTCTTCCGGATCCAGGATGATTATGACATCGTCGTCGTCATTCTCAGGATCCACAGGATCGCTCTGGAACATGGAATCCAGTTCGCCTCCGGCATCTTCTGGAGCTATATTGGAGCCTGCAGTGCCTACCTCATCGGACTTGTCCCACATATCATCATAATATCCCACGCCGGCAATACCGCCCTGGTCATCGATGCTGTCCTGCTGATCGACAACGCCTGCGGAATTCAATTCACCTTCAGAATATGCCGAACCGGCGAAACCGCCCTGGCTGCCCGTAAGACCCACATTTTCCGGATCATCTGCAGATATTTCCACACCAGGGTCGCCCAGTTCCTGTGCACCGGCAACAGATGCAAAGCAGATCATACCGGCTGAAAACAGCGCCACACCTGACTTTAACATCCTCAACATAAACTGTTTGTTCATAACTCTCCCTCCTTCATATATACAAAGGATTTTATCATAGCCCTCAAAATATCGTCAACAAAAGTATCACTTTGCAGTTTTCAGAAATCTGACATCCATACCGCAGAAAGGACATATGTAATCGGGATTTACAGTTGATATCCTGACTTTCTCATGACAGTTCGCGCATGACTTGACAGTTGTCCCATTGCCGTTGTCTGCAGCCGTTCCTCCTGAAACCTGTTTCAATTCTTCATCTTTTAACTTTTTTTCCATGATCCTCTCCTCCTGTGACCCGTGAAATA